>JAAYKS010000245.1 GCA_012522285.1 Clostridiaceae bacterium
ATCCAGTTGTTCAACGAACAAATCGGAGGAGGCAACAACACGGACTTCTGCTCCGCACCGGTTGTGCTTCCCTTGACGGTGGTTACCCCGTCCAATGAATTGAAAACGGGTGGTAACCTGAGTGGGTCTGAGGTGTATTTCGGAGAATACAACAATGCACCGATCCATTGGAACGTCGTGGCAAAGGATGCGACGACCGCCACCTTGTGGGCGACGAACGCCGGCATCGCGAACAGGATTTATCACGTCGGCGGGCATGCAAATTGGAGCGGTTCGGATGTTTGCATGTGGCTCAATGGAACAGGAACCTATACCAGCAGTGGATTTTTACCGCAAGCGTTTGCTACCGCGGAACAAGCTGCAATACCTGCTTACGGGACGACCGAGATTGCCAATTCATGCCTGTATCTGGGCAGACCAATCAACAACTTAAGGATTGACATCAGTCAGAAGGTCGTTCTGCCCTCCATTGCGGAAATAGGGGACAGCTTAGGTGCTGGAACCTGGTATGTGGAACAAAGCGCGCGCGCTTTGGGCAGTTACTGGTGGTTGCGTTCCCCTGGCTTTGACGGATATGCGGCAAATGTCTCTTCTACTGGCATCGTCTATCCAAGCGGACAGCTTGTGTACTACGTCGAGTATGCGATTCGCCCGGCCATCAAGCTGGATCTGGCATCGGTGTTCTTGCTGTCATCTGCCGTTGCTGGCAAGTCCTCGACCCTAGGTGCGCTCACGGATCTATCAACTCTTTCCGGCGCAGTGAAATTGACATTGCCGGACAGCGATGAGAACAACGTACATCTGGATCCGGTTGCGCGTCTGAACGAAACCACCTTGCAGCCCGGCGATGACGTGAACGTGTCGTTCAGTGGTGCGAAAGCCGGAGCGGGGAAGTATGTCTCATGCGTGATTACAGAAAGTGACGACAAGGTTTTGTACTACGGCAAACTGTCCCAGGCGGCAAGTGGTACAGCCATCATCACCGTCCCCGCGCTGGCGGACGGCATTTATAAAATCAAGCTGTTCAACGAGCAGTGCAACGAGGATTATCACACCGATTATTGCAGTGCGCCCGTCGAGGTCCTCATGGGGGTCAATGTCACAGTCCCGGCGCTTTCCGCCGGCAGTGTGACCCGTACCAGTGACACGGCTGCCACCATCGGCTTTACCTCCAGTGTGGAAGGGACCGCCTACTACCATGTGGTGAACCGTGGAGAGGCCGCACCGGACAAGGCCTCCGTCGCAGACATCGGCATCTCTCTCGGCATCGTCAGCGGCACAGTAACGAATAAGGCCGTCACGTTGACCGCGGGCGCAAAAGACATCTATGTCGTGGTCGAGAATGCGGAAGGGATCGTCAGCGATCCGCTCAGGATTGTGGCAGCGGCTTATGTCTCTCCCACATATACCATCAGCGTGGATCCGACCGCAATCACCTTTACAGGGGCGGCGGTCGGGTATGACAACACCGCGATGGCACAGACATTCACCATCACCAGCACAGGTTCCGCAACTGTCACCGGCATGCAAGCCTCCCTAGCCGGGAGCGACTTTGAAATCTGCGAAACGCTGCCGAGTTCCAACCTTTCGCCGGGAGACAGCGCTACGCTAAGCGTGCGCCCGATCGCAGGGCTTGCCGTCGGAACGCATACGGATACCCTGAGCATCACGGGCAATGACGGCATTTCGCAATCGGTCACGCTGTCATTTCTCGTCAGCGCGGCAATACCTGTATCCTTTGCGATCCATGCTTCGGCGGGCACCGGCGGCAGCATCGACCCGAGTGGAGCGGTATCTGTTAACGAAGGGGTAAGCCGAACATTTACCATCACACCCGACGCCAACTATGCCATTACGGGTGTGACTGTCGACGGAATCGATCAGGGAGCGATCTCCTCCTACACGTTCGCCAACGTAACGGCCGAACATACCATTCACGCAACCTTCCAGTTAACAAGCGACGATGACCCGGTATATATCCAGCGCACGCTGACCGACAGCGCAACAGGTATTACCGTATCCGGCATGATCCGGGAAGACGCACTCCTCTCAGTCAATGAGATGACCCTTGGAAATGATGCTGCTTGCGAAGCGATCCGGCAGCGGATGGATGACGACGATTCTATCCTCCTGCTGGGCAAGGACATATCATTGTCGCAGGGCTTTATCGGCACACTGACCATTTCCATGCCGGTGGGCGCACAGTACAACGGCCAGACCGTGACGATCCTGCACTGTGCAGGTGGTACGTTGGAAACGTACACGGCAGTCGTTCAGGACGGCAAGGCGACGTTTAGCGTGCAGTCGAGTTTGTCCCCGTTTGCGGTGTTTGTGGTGAATGACGCGGAAGAGGTTCCCGATACCGGCGAAAGCAGCACGGCAGGGTATACCTGGCTTTTATGTGGGATTGCATTTACGGGTATCGGTTTCCTGATCTTGCGGATGACATCCGGTAAACGGAGAAAGGGTTACAGGCAATGAGGCAGGGGAGAGGAAAGCGCATAAAAGTGGATCGCTGTTCTATTCCGATATCTTCAATATTTGAGAACGTCGAGTCAACTCATACCATATTTGTGATCGCTTCATATTCACGCTTGACGTTAATGACGCATGACGTTATTATCAAGTCGTGATACGTTCCTTCGCAGACCGAAACACGGAAAAGCTTGCCAGGTTGGAGAGTGTTGTAAAGTTCCGCCCATTTGAACGGATCGCCTTGCGTAAGTTGGTACAACTGGACGTTGCTGAGAGATTGAGTGATCTCAGAATACCTCCCGGTAATCGACTTGAGCGGCTCAAAGGTGATAGAGCCGGTCAATATTCCATTCGCATCAATGATCAATATAGAATCTGCTTCACATGGTCTGCGAAAGGTCCGGAAAACGTTGAGATTTGTGACTATCATTAAGAAGAGGCGATTATGAGCAATAATGAGCAAACATTAATACACCCTGTGCCCCCGGGTGAGCTGCTGTACGAAGAATTTCTGCTACCGCTCGGGATCACCAAATATCGTCTGGCAAAGGAAATCGGAGTTCCCGCCCAGAGAATCGGTGAAATTGTGGCAGGGAGGCGTTCTATTACGGCAGACACGGATCTTCGGTTGTGCAGGTATTTTGGACTGTCTGCGGGATATTGGTTGCGTGTACAGAACAAATTTGATACCGAAATTACGTACCGTAAAATTGCACACCAGCTCGATGAGATCACACCGTTGAAGCGTGTCATCTAGCATCGGAATCGGCTCTACGCAATCCCCTATCGAATCGGCAGCCACAACTCCATATAGGTAGCATCCGGCGCACTGTCATCCGACGAAACGTCGCCCGACGAGTCGCCGTAGTAGAGTTCGGGGGCAAACGCGTCCTGTGTCAGGTTGTGTTTCTGGAGCCAAAGACCGCTGTACCGGATCGCCTTGTCGAGCGCGACCGTCGTGAGCGCTTCGAAATTTTCGGCCTCAAAGCCGCACACGACATACGTCCGTGCGGGGAGCTCCCAGAGCCGGAAAGATTCGTTCGCTTCGCCGGCAGCCACTTCGGCTCCGGCAAAGTAAGTGAAGCTGCCGCCGGGCGCGTTTCCCATGTAGGCAACCCCGATTTCCCGTCCGTGGGGAAGCCGGGGGATCCGGTTCTTCTCCAGATGAAATCTTCTCCACAGTTCACCCGGCACATCGATGCCGGTGGTTTCGCCGACCGGGATCTGCCCCGGGATGGGGA
Source organism: Clostridiaceae bacterium (assembly GCA_012522285.1). Classification (GTDB taxonomy): domain Bacteria; phylum Bacillota; class Clostridia; order Saccharofermentanales; family UBA5734; genus JAAYKS01. The sequence continues at coordinate 3,717 of JAAYKS010000245.1, forward strand.
CATAGTCCTCGAGTCCCATGAACAAAGCGGGCTCACGCAGTTCTTTACGGTTCATTTCCAGCACCAGTCCGTCTCTGATCAACGGAACCCCTTCGTCGATCAGGACATAACCAAGAAGCAGGTCCGGTTTATCGAACTGGTTGAGAGCAACAGGTCGATTCCGGTATTGGGCGGGGGTCATGCCATACGCTTCCTTGAACGCTCTCGTAAAAGTCTCGTGGCTTCCGAATCCGAAGTCCAGCGCGATGTCCAGAAGGCGCTTGCGCTTGTCGCCCAGCATCGCGGAGGCGCCGGCCAGACGGCGCAACTTGATATACTCCCTCACCGGTTTTTTGACAAGGCGGGAGAAAAGCCGCTGGTAGTAGAACACGGATAGAGAGGCCATCTCTGCCAGCTGCTCGATGCGAAGATCCTCTCCGATGTGATCTTCCATATAATCCAGTGTTTTTTGGATGGATTCCCAGGCGTGCATCTGCGGCACCTCCACTTTTTCTATAAGGATATCCGACCTGTCAAATGCCCGCTTGATCGTGTCTGCCGTACATCCATCCAAAGTGCGATAGAACATTTGCAAAAGTGAATGGGTCGTTCATAATGCTAAGAAATAAGGCGTGTGCCAAAGACGGGGGATCGGGTATGGACAGAACGTGGATCGCAGATGTGATCGCAGGCGGGCAGGTCAAAGTGCAGGGATTTGTGGAGACCGTCCGCGACGGGAAAGCGATGGCTTTTATGGTGGTGCGGGACATCACCGGTGCGTTGCAGATCACTGTGGAGAAGGAGCGGCATCCGGAACTGTGTGACGACATCGGACGGTTGACCCCCGATTCGGTCGTGACGGTCACGGGCCAGGCGACCGCGAACGAATCGGTCCGGCTGGGTGGGATCGAGTTGATCCCGGACAGTCTCCGCATCGAAAGCCTTGCGGAGCCGCTGCCCATCTCCCGCAAGGAGATCCCGGCCACGAAAAAGAAGAGCGCGGTCGAGCGCTCCTCCATCGACCAGCGGATCGATGCCCGCTGGGTCGACCTCAGGACCGAGGAAAACCAGCTGTTGTTCCAGGTGCAGACGGCGCTCGTGCAGGCGATGCGCACGGCGTTGCTGGATCGACATTTTATCGAAATCCATTCTCCCAAGTTGATCGGCACCGCCAGTGAGAGCGGCGCGGACGTGTTTGAGGTCAAATACTTCGACCGCAAGGCCTATCTTGCACAAAGCCCCCAGTTCTATAAGCAAATGGCGATGGCGGGCGGGTTGGAACGGGTGTTCGAAGTGGGACCGGTCTTTCGCGCGGAAAAATCTTACACCAGCCGGCACACCACCGAGTTTACCGGCTTCGACCTGGAATTCAGCTTTATCGATTCCTACCGCGACGTCATGCGGCTGGAGGAGGAACTTCTGCGAGCGGGACTCTCGGCGGTGCGCACCGCCTATGGGGACGCTATCCGGGAGCGTTTCGGCGTGGAGGTCATCGTGCCCGAGACCCCGTTTCCCACCATTGCGCTGGGCGATCTGTATCAGGCGCTGGAGGAAGAGTTCGGGTACACCGTCGATGCGTCGGAGAAGGGAGACCTGACCACGGAGGCGGAGCGATTGGGATTTGAATGGTCCAAAAAGCACCACGGACATGAGTTTTTGTTCGTCACGGATTTCTCCGCGGACAAGCGGGCGTTCTACCACATGCGGGACGAGCAGGGTGTGCCGCAGGGATACGATCTGATTTGGCGGGGCGTGGAGATCACGACCGGCGCTCAGCGCGAACACCGTTATGAGGTGCTCAAGGCCCAGGCAGAGGGCAAGGGGTTGGCGGACGACGTCCGGTTCTACCTCGACTTCTTCCGGTACGGATGCCCGCCCCACGGGGGCTTCGGACTGGGGGTTGACCGGCTGACGATGCTGCTGCTCGGGCTGCCGATCAAGGAGGCGATGTTCCTGTTCCGCGGCCCGAACCGGCTTACGCCTTAGAATGAAAAAGGGGAAACACTTACGAGGCCACATGGATCGGATGCGTGAGTCAGGGGTCGCGGCGGTAAAATTCGGGAGGAGACAAGAGAAATCATGACGTTGGTGGAATGGATCATAGCGGGAGCGGTGTTGCTGGCGATTCTGCTCGACATCTTGCTGACATTTCGCCGGTGTGTGCCGGTCGACACCGAGCGGCTCAGGCGGGATCTCGCAGACGAGATCGAGGACCGGCAAGCCCAGGCGCTGGCGCAGCTCAAATCGGAAATCAACGGAGAGGTGCGGGCTTCCAGAACTGAGACCACCGCCGCGTTGCAGGATGGATTGGATCGTTTTTCCAAGGCAAGCGTCGATTCGCACGTCCGGACAGCCGAACGTCAGGACGTCAGGCTAAAGGAACTCACAGAATTGATCTCTGGTAATCAAATACAGCTTCGTACCGATGTGGCGGACCGTCTCAAGGCGGTCGACGATCGGTTTACCGCGTTTACGACCCAGAGCAAAGAATCGATGGAGGGAATCCGCACCACGGTGCAGGGACGCCTGGAAGCGATGCAGCTGGACAACAGCGCACAGCTGGAAAAGATGCGCGCGACCGTAGATGAGAAACTCCAGAAGACGCTGGATGAGCGGATCACCCAGTCTTTCCAGCTGGTCAACGAACGTCTGCAGGAAGTTTATAAGGGTCTAGGTGAGATGAAGACACTCGCCAATGGGGTGGGGGATCTCAAGAAAGTGCTCTCCAACGTGAAGACCCGCGGCATCGTCGGGGAGTACCAGCTCGCGGCGATTCTCGAGGAGATGCTCTCGCGGGAACAATACGAAGAAAACGTGGCGACCAAGCCCGGGTCGGCCAATCGGGTCGAGTTTGCGATCAAGCTGCCGGGGGAAGGGGAGCACAGCGTGTATCTCCCCGTGGACTCCAAATTTCCCGCGGACGCGTACACTCAGTTGGTCGACGCCTACGAAGCGGGCGACACCGCGGCAATTGGGGCTGCGCAGACCTTGCTGGAAACGCGGCTCAAGATGTTCGCCAAGGACATCCACGACAAATACATCGACACCCCATACACCACCGATTTCGCGATCCTGTTCTTGCCTTTTGAGGGGTTGTACGCTGAGGTGGTCCGGAGGGGGATGGTCGAGGTATTGCAGCGCCAGTACAAGGTGAACATCGCCGGGCCGACGACTTTCGCGGCACTGCTCAACAGCCTGCAGATGGGCTTTCGGACCTTGGCGATTCAGAAGCGTTCGAGCGAAGTATGGAACGTGCTGGGTGCGGTCAAGACCGAATTCGCGACGTTTTCGGATGTGCTGGAAGCCGCGCAGAAGCGGATCGAACAGACCGGGCTGGAGCTGGACAAACTGGTGGGGGTCCGGACCCGCAAGATCAATAGCAAACTCCGGCAGGTATCGGAACTCCCGGTGGTCGAAACAAAGGTGCTGCTGGAGACCGATC
>JAAYKS010000246.1 GCA_012522285.1 Clostridiaceae bacterium
ATCCGGCGTTGTCAGCCATTCCGCGATATCATTTCCGATCTCATCCGTCAATTTGGCGTGACACCGATCATCGAAAGCGACCTGCCGTCCACGGTGGAGATGACCCTGCGCGAAACCGACGACGTATGGGTGGTCCACTTGCTTCATTATGCTGTCGAACGAAAGTCCCGGACCATCGACACGGTGGAAGCCTCGATTCCGACATACGATCGAACCCTGTCCGTGCGAGCCGGCTGGACACCTGCGAGGGTTACGTTAGTAGAGGACACAGGGGAAACCGACCTCCCGATTGATTTCCCATCGGAAGGGAAACGCTTTGTAATCAGGTTGCCCCGCTTCGACGGGCATGCGATGATCCTGATACACCGACACGCCTAGGAGGAAAGCATGGCAAGAAAACCAGACATCCTGATCTTCAACCCCGATCAGTTCCGCGCGGACGCACTCGCCCATCTTGGCTGCGAAGGATCTATCACTCCATATCTCGACCAGACCTGCGAGACCGACGGCGTATCGTTTTCCAACGCCTATTGCCAGAACCCGGTTTGCACCCCCTCCCGGTGCTCGTTCATGACCGGATGGTATCCGCACGTGCACGGACATCGCACCATGCACTACATGCTGCATCCGGACGAGCCGATGTTGCTCCGCACCCTTAAGGAGAACGGGTATTTCGTCTGGTGGGGCGGCAAGAACGACGTAATCCCGGGGCAGTTCGGACATGAGGCGTTTTGTGACGTCTACAACAAGCCCAAGCGCGAGATCACCGGGTACGGCCTGCACGGGCATACCCAGTGGCGCGGGCATCCGGATGGCGACAACTACTACTCGTTTCTCGCAGGTAAAGTGGAGCCGCGGGAGGGTAAAGACACCTATGTCGACGACGACTGGGCGCAAGTGCTGGACGCCATTGATTTTATAAAATCCTACGACGGCGACAAGCCACTGTGCGTCTATTTGCCGATCCTGTATCCGCATCCGCCTTATGGGGTCGAGGAGCCCTACTACAGCAGCATCGACCGGTCCAAGGTCAAGCCCCCGGTCAAGCCCTATAAGAACTGGGAGGACAAGCCCTCCCTGCTGAAAGGGATCTGGGAAGGGCAGCGAATGCAGGGATGGAGCGAGGAACGCATGGTCGACCTCAAGGCCACCTATCTCGGTATGTGCGCGCGCGTCGACACCCAGTACGGCATGTTGCTCGACACACTCAGGGAAACCGGGCGCTACGACGACACCGCAGTGTTCTTTTTCAGCGACCACGGGGATTTCACCGGAGATTACGGCCTGGTGGAAAAGACCCAAAACACCTTCCAGGATTGCCTGGTGCGCGTGCCGTTTCTCATCAAGCCGCCCAGATCGGTACCGGTCCAGCCGCGGATCTCCGACGCGATGGTGGAGCTGGTGGATTTTTCCGCGACCGTGGCCGAACTTGCGGACATCGATTTGGGGCACACCGCGTTTGGCCGCACGCTTGTGCCGCTGCTGGAAGGTCGCGAAACCGAACACCGCGACGCAGTTTTTTGCGAAGGCGGCCGCATGAAGGACGAATGGCACTGCAAAGAGTACCAGTCCATCCAGCTGGCCGGGCCGACCGGGCTGTACATGCCCCGGGTTTCGCTGCAGCAACGCGACGGCCCCGAGCATACCAAAGCGATCATGATCCGGACCAAGCAATGGAAATATGTGTACCGGGTCTACGAGAAACACGAACTGTATGACCTGGAGAACGATCCGAACGAAACCGAAAACCGCATCGACGACCCTGCGGCGGCGGAAGTTTTGGCTTCCCTCAAGTTGCGGATGCTCCAGTATTTTGTCGAAACCGCGGACGTGGTCCCCTATAAAGAGGACGAACGGAATTTCAGATCTTGAGCCGCAGGGGCGGGAGGTCCCGTCCCTGCCTGTGAATCAATGGGAGGTCCCGAATGGTTTTTGAAACCGAGCGGCTGATGTTGCGCGAACTCACGGAAGACGATCTGCCGGATTTACGCAGCATATTGCAGGACCCGGACGTCATGTATGCCTATGAACACACATTTTCCGAAGAAGACGTGCGTGCCTGGCTGGAGCGCCAGTTCCAACGGTACCGGGAGATCGGAACCGGTCTGTGGGCGGTTGTGCTCAAAGAGACCGGCGAGATGATCGGACAGGCAGGGCTGACCTACCAGTCCTGCGAAGGTGAGCAGGTTTTCGAGATCGGATATCTGCTCAAAAAAGCGCACTGGCATCGCGGGTACGCGACCGAGGCGGCGCAGGGCTGCAAAAAGTATGCTTTCGAAGTGTTGGGGCACGAGGTGGTTCATTCGCTGATCAAGGCAGACAACTACGCATCCCAAGGGGTTGCACGCCGGGTGGGGATGCACAAGGCCAAAGAGTTCACCACCCGGTTCTACGCAGGCGATATGCTGCATATCCTCTACCGGTTACGCCGGGACGGCGCGTTCTGACCGAGGCTTATGCGGCACCTGTGTTTTCAGCCTGCCGCGAACACCATCGGAACCTGCAGGCATCGGAACGCTTCCGAAAAAATGGAGGATATCAGGCGCTGGGGGTTCACCGGCTTATTCTTTGCGACCTGTTCGAAGATGCGGGCTTTCATCCGCCGCACCACCTCGTCGGACGGTTCGTTTTGTCGCATCCAGTGATCCAGCAATCGATCCATTTCACGCATCCGTTTCCACCCCGTTTTCTTCCAGTAAAGCGCGAAACCTTTCCCGAGCCCGCTGCATCCTCGACCGCACGGCGGACGCGGACAGACCCAGGATATTTCCGGTTTCATCACTGTTCATCCCGATCGTTTTGTACAGCAACAGTTCCTGATCCTCCGGCAGCAACCGCACAAAAGCGGTTCTGATGGCAATTTGCTGTTCGAGGACATCCGACCTGTCTTCCGTCGTTCCGACGAGTGCGTCTTCGTACGGAAGGGGAGGCTGGTGATATCCTTTCGCACGCAAATGGTCATTGCGCACATTGCGCGCCACACGAAAGATCCAGGCGGCCCAAGAGTCCGGCGCCATCCAGGGGTTGCCCTCCAGGTGGCGCCAGACATTGAGGAACGTCTGCTGCGACAGGTCCTCCGCCACGTCCGGTCCGAATCCCGACGAAAAGTAGGCGAATACCTTGCGCGCGAATTGATCGTAGATGCCGTTGAACCGGCTCTCACAATCCGGATGATCCGCCATTAGTCAGTCGCCGGCCCTGTTTCGTCGTCGGACGCGGAGGCACTCACGATTTTGTTGCCGACAGTGGAGATCGACTGGATGTATCCTTTCAGCGCGGCGGGACAGACCACGACATTACCGCTCACAAGCGTCAGTCGCTTTTCCCGCAACAAGTCGATGGTGACATCGTTCCCTACTATGATTTTGTTTCCGGCTGCGATCACGGTATCCGGGTCGAGCCAGGTCAGGAAGTCCAGATCCAGTGTGACCTCATCGGGGAACAACTTGTACTTTGCGAAATTCGCATATACCTTGATCCCATTGGTCATCGCAAAATTCAATCCGGGGTGGGATCGCAGTTTCTCCTGGATCAAGACAATCCCGTTGAGATAGATCGAGGCGCGCACCTCCGGCGACAAATCGGCGATGACGGCGATACCGTTGACGACCAGCGTGGTGTTTCCTTCGGTTCCAAGATCGGCATTCCCAATGACAGACAGTCCGTTGATGATCTGAATCCGGTCGTTTCTGTCCAGCGTGATCACAGCGGGAACATTTCGCATCGGGATGCTGTGCAACGCCTGGAGTACATCGGACGGTGCCTCTTTGGGCAGGATGACCATCGCCACGTTTTGAATGGATTCGATGGCCTGGATCACCGCGATGTCGGTGTGGTTTCTGAGGTCGCAGATCGGCATGTTTTCCATTTTGCTCATGTTGGGGGTGCTCCTTTCAATGTGTCGTCCTTGTCTGCTATCTGACCAGACAGGACCAGAAGGGACAAGGATTGCCGTCCCGGCTGGCGTAGAGGACAAACGCAGTCTCCCGTCGCACGTCTGTCGCATGCCATGACAAACCGAACATCCGATGGAGCCAATTTGTTTTCATCGTACACCTCCTATGGGATTTTGCCTTGTCAGGTTTGTGTCTACACCCTTAAAGACGGAACAAAGGCGAAGACTGTCCACATGATTTGACCGCACAGGTGATAAAAATGTTGTTAATCGGATCTGATCTTTTGATACACTGGTAGAGCAAATATCCGGACAGGAGGTCCCCGATGGACATTCCGCTTGATGCGCTGTTGCAGCTCGCGCGCCGTCCCGCCCCTTTCGAGCCTGGGACGGCGGTCATTTGGACCGACCCGCACATTTCCCCCCAATTGCTGGCAGCCCACCTCGACGACACCACCGAAGCGGCCAGCCGGAGTGCCGC
>JAAYKS010000247.1 GCA_012522285.1 Clostridiaceae bacterium
CTTTGCGTACAGTCCGTTTTGTGCCATCAGAGCGGGGTGGGTACCCCGTTCCGCGAGCCGGCCGCCGTCGATGACCAGAATTTCGTCCGCGAGTGCGGCGGACCCAAGCCGATGCGAAATGAAGAAGGTGGTTTTGCCGGCACTCATGCGTCCGTATTCTTCATAGATGCGGCTCTCTGAGATCGGATCCAATGCCGCCGTAGGCTCGTCGAGGATCCGGACCGGTGCGGGATTGGCCATCGCGCGTGCCATCGCGACGCGTTGCCACTCCCCGCCGGACAAATCCTGGCCTTCCTTGCGAATTTTGCCCAGCGGGGTCTCCCACCCCTGTGACAACGCCTGTGCGGTCTGATCGAGTCCCGCGTCACGCAGCACTTCGCTGAGCCGTTCATCCCCCGCCCGGTGCGCGCTGCCGACCGCGATGTTGTCCTTCAACGGGATCCCATACCGCGCAAAATCCTGGAACACCACCGAAAAGAACGCTTTTCGCTCCGGTTCGGTATAAGTACGGAGCTCCCGCCCGTTGAGCAGGATTTCGCCGTCGTACTCGGGGTACAATCCGGTGAGCAATTTGGTGACCGTGGTTTTGCCCGCCCCGTTGATCCCGACCAGCGCATAATGCCGGCCCGCCTCGGCGGAAAAACTCAAGCCGTCGAGGATGAGGCGCTCGGTTCCCGGATACGCAAAGGAGACCGTGCGGAACTCGAGCGTCGAGAAGACGGGAGCCGGACCCGGCGGCTCGACCGCGTCCGGGGTTTCCTCCAGTGCCACAAACTCCGTGAGATCGCGAAAGTACTCCCGACTCTTGCTCAGTTGTTTTGTCTGATTGACCAGCGTCCAACTGATGGACTGCACGAGCCCGAACACCGCATTCACAATCGCAAAGTACAGCCCCAGCGACAGTGTCCCGTTGACCACGGGGGGCAGCAAAATCCCGGCGATCACCACCGAGAGAAGTGCGACGAGAAGGCCGCCCCCTTTCATCCGGACGAACCAGCGGGCATTGACTTTCAGCTCGGTTTTGCGCGCGTGTTCATATTCCTCGTGCCAGCGGTCGTCCATGTGGTCGGTATAGCCAAATACGCTGCGCTCTTCGACATTGTCCCGATCTTTGAGTACGGTCGCGAGGTAACGCGTTTTACGTTTCATGCGCGCGGTCTCTTTTTCTGCATCGTAGCCTGCCCGGCCTGCGCGGACCGACAACATTAGCAAAGGAACCGAAACCCCGACGACCGCAATGGCCGCCCACCAGATCCGGGTAAACAGGATGGCCAGCAGCCCGGCGACGGTCAGAAGGGTGGAGACCAGTCCAAACCATTCATTGGTGCCCTCACCGATTTTTTCCTCGGGTTTTTCACAGACCCGGGAAATGAGGTCCCAGGTGTCCGGATTCTCGATGTGCCGTGCCATCAGCCGGGTGCGTTTTTCGATACACGCGGAGCGCAGCCCGGCATACAGGCGCAACCTGACCCGCGTGATCGCAAACCGGTTGATTTGATCGGAAATCCAGGAAAATCCGACCAGAGCGGCTACGGCGGCCGCCCGGGGGTACACGGCAGACAGCGCAGCGGTTCCCCCCACTACGCCCAGCGCGGTGTCGATAAATGCGGCGACCGCAAGCACCTGCAGGGAGGGAACCGCGCTGCGTGCGAGACTGCTTGCGGCCAGAAACGACATCGGCAACGGAGCGGTCGCAAACGGGATCCGCAACAGGTCGAACAGAGTGTAGACACGCTTTTTCAGCTGCATGAAATCCTCCTGCAGTAGTTGGATGCCATTCTTGTCGATTATCTAGAAAGACGAGTATCGCGCTGAAACTGTCCACGCCGGTAAAAAAAATCGCGCTTATAGTATGTAGTATAAATCATCCTTGCCGTACACGGTGAAGTCAGAAACCGGAACACACAAGGAAGACAAACAAGTCCCCGATCCGAACGCGCTGTCCGGACCGGGGACTTTATCATGGCGGGTCGGGATCTGTAAGATCCACGTGGAGGAAGACACCATGGCATTGGTTGATTCCGGAGACCCTCCCGCGCACGACCGTATGGAGGGGCTAGAGTTCCATATACAACCCCTGGCTGTCCTGACGAATGAGTCCCGGGCGGGCCTTCGCGGTACGCCGGCGCGGCTTTATCTCCGGAAGTGCAGGCGCCTCCTTGTCCAGCGTAGCGGGTTCTGTCTGTGCGGTTCTCTCCCGTGGATCCGGAGCGGGTTTCTTCTTGCGCTCGGGTGGGAGGAGCATGCAGAGGCTGCTTGCATGGGTCATGAACAGGACTTGCGCATGGGCTTCGCGCCGAAACGTGCCGTAGATGCACCAGGCGGCTGCACCGGATGGACCTATTCCGGTATAGCGGTGACCTTGCGTACCCTGTGTATCCCATATTTCCCCGAGGTCCGATACAATGGAGGTAGCGGAACGTTTCTACGCGTTGCCTAACGGCATTCGACGGAGGACAAATCGATGTACTGTCCCAAATGCGGAGCCCCTCTGGAAGATCACACCAAAATCTGTATGAACTGTGGCGCTTCGGCGCGATATCCCTCTGTGGCCCCCGTATCGCCGGGGCTGCGGATCGGCACGCCCGAGAGCCCGCCCGACCAGCCGGTGGAGCCGGCGTTGCCGTCCGACTTCCCGCCCCCGCTGTTCGGGTTGTTTGGCCAGCGCAAAAAACATCGGAAACACGGTAAGGAGAAGTAGATGTCAAAATCGCTCGGCGAAATGACCAACGAAGAGCTGTGGACGCTGTTTCCGATTGTCCTCGCGCCCCACGATCCGCTCTGGACCAACCGGTATGCGGCGGCAGCGGATCGCATGGTGGACGCACTTGGGCGGGATCGGGTCGTCCGGATCTCCCACATCGGGAGCACTGCGGTCCCCGGCCTGGTCGCCAAACCGACGATCGACGTATTGCTTGAAGTGTTCCCGGATACCGACATCGCGGCGATGGACGCCGCGTTCGATTCGATCGGATTCCGCGCAAGCCCGCAGCCGAACCACCCCGCCCCGCACCGGATGTATCTCAAGGGTTACACCCCGGAGGGGTTTCGCGGCCAGGTGTTCCACGTCCATGTTCGCTATGCGGGAGACTGGGACGAATACTATTTCAGGGTCTGGCTCCTGGAGCATCCCGAAACCGCGGAGGCGTATGCCGGGCTCAAGCGCGAACTCAAGCGGTCCTGCGAACACGACCGGGACGGATACACGGACAAAAAAACCGCTTTTGTGCGAGAAGTCACCATGCGGGCGCGCGCAGCGTATGGTTCCAGATACCGGCCGTCCGCGTCATCAGGCGGGATGTCTGGTATATGAAACAGGACCAGACGGACGAATTGCAAGAAACTGCAATAAAGACAGGAGAGTGGATAGACATGGATCGGAAATGGACATTCTGGTTTGTCACCGGATCACAAAATTTGTACGGGCCTGAGACATTGGCGCAGGTGGACGAGGACGGCCGCCGGATCGCGGCCGGGCTGGACGCCTCCGCCCATTTGCCCTTCCGGATTGTGCCCAAACCGGTTCTGACCTCCGCGGAGGAGATCCGGCGGCTTGTACTGGACGCAAACAGCGACGACGACTGTGCCGGACTGGTCGTGTTTATGCACACCTTCAGCCCCTCCAAGATGTGGATTACGGGTCTGGATCGGCTGGACAAGCCGTATTGCCACCTCCACACACAGTTCAACCGGGAGATCCCGGATCTGGGCATCGACATGGATTTTATGAATCTTCACCAGTCCGCGCACGGCGACCGGGAACACGGCTTTATCGGGGCGCGCTTACGGATGTCGCGCAAGATCATCGCGGGATACTGGGAGGATGAAACGGTACTCCGCCGGCTCGGGGACTGGATGCGGGTCGCGGTCGGCGCGGTGGCGGGCCAATCGTTGCGCGTCATGCGGTTTGGGGACAACATGCGCGAGGTGGCCGTCACCGAAGGGGACAAAGTGGAAGCCCAGCGCAAACTCGGTTGGCAGGTGAACACCTGGGCTCCCGGAGAACTCGCCCGCCGGGTCGACGCGGTCGGGTCTGCGGACATCGATCGGACGATGAACGAATATGTCTCGATGTACGACATCGCGACCGAGGATCTGGACAGCGTGCGGTACCAGGCGCGGATTGAATGCGCGATGGAAGCCATGCTGCGGGAGCACGGATGCGAAGCCTTTTCCGCCACGTTCGAGGATTTGTCCGGCATGAGGCAGCTGCCCGGGCTGGCGACCCAGCGTCTGATGGGCAAAGGATTTGGCTTTGCCGGAGAAGGGGACTGGAAGACCGCCGCACTGATGCGGGTGATGAAAATCATCGGCGGGGAGGGCGGTGGCGGCACCTCCTTTATGGAAGACTACACCTACGATTTGACGCCGGGCCGCGAACTGGTGCTGGGCGCCCACATGCTGGAGGTCTGCCCGAGCATCGCGGCCGGCCGTCCGCGCATCGAGGTACACCCACTGGGGATCGGAGACCGCGAACCGCCCGCGCGGCTGGTATTCGAAGGCCATCCGGGATCGGCGGTACTGGCCAGCCTCATCGACATGGGCGGGCGTATGCGCCTGATCGTGCAGGACATCGAAGCGGTGGAACCGGTCTACAAGATGCCCAACCTGCCGGTCGCCCGGATCATGTGGAAGCCGATGCCCGACCTCATGACCGGTGCCGAAGCCTGGATCACCGCGGGCGGCGCGCACCACACCGTGTTGAGTTTCGACGTTTCTGCCGAACAGCTCCGGGATTGGGCGCGTATCCAGCAGATCGAATTTGTCCACATCGACGCGGACACCCGGCCGGAACGGCTGGAGCGGGAGTTGTTCCTCTCCGACCTCGCCTGGAAACTGGGCTGATTTTGGAATAAATCGTGTTTTCATACGGCGGCCGTACGGTTGACAGACCTGCGGCCGCCGTTTATACTGGTTTATACACTACTAATCCGATAGGAATTATACAATATCACCGGGAGGGAAAGACCATGGCGAAAATAGCAGCTAACCTGACGGATCTCATAGGCAACACTCCGTTGCTCGAAGTCTCCAACTACAGCCGCGCGAACGGATTGGACGCGCGCATTCTGGTAAAGATCGAATCCTTCAATCCACTCAGCAGCGTCAAGGACCGGATCGGTTTCGCGATGGTCCGGGACGCGGAGGAGCGGGGGGTACTCGCGCCCGGCGGCACCATCGTCGAACCCACGAGCGGCAACACCGGCATCGCACTCGCGTTTGTCGCGGCCGCGCGGGGCTACCGGCTGATCCTGGTCATGCCGGACACGTTTAGCGTGGAGCGGCGCAACATGCTCAAAGCGCTCGGTGCGGAGCTGGTTCTCTCCCCCGGCGCGGAGGGGATGAAAGGGGCGATCAGCAGGGCAACCGAAATTGCCGCAGGCATCCCGGGCGCGTTCGTTCCCCAGCAGTTTGAAAATCCCGCCAATCCCGAAATCCATCGCCGCACGACCGCGGAGGAAATCTGGCGCGACACCGACGGCGTGGTGGATCTGTTTGTATCCGGCGTCGGCACCGGCGGCACCGTGACCGGTGTCGGCGAGGTTTTGAAAGCCAGAAACCCGGATGTACGGGTGGTCGCGGTCGAACCGGTGGATTCCCCGGTGCTGTCCGGCGGCAATCCGGGACCCCACAAAATCCAGGGGATCGGCGCGGGATTTGTCCCGGGTGTTCTCAACCGATCGGTGATCGACGAGGTGATCCGCGTGAGCAACGAGGACGCCATTGCGTCAGCCCGTGCCATCGCCAAGACCGAAGGCCTGTTGGTCGGTATCTCATCCGGCGCGGCGATCCAGGCCGCGGCTGATCTCGCCCGCCGTCCTGAAAACCGGGGCAAGACGCTGGTTGTGATCCTGCCGGATACCGGCGAACGCTATCTGTCGACCGCGCTGTTTCAGGACGCCTGACCGGTCTGGTTTGCGGATAGGGGGGATGGTCATGAAGTTATCGGTCAAAAGTCAATATGCGCTGGAGTCCCTCACCGCCCTCGCTCTGTCGACCGGCGGGGGCAGGATTCCGGTCTCGGTACGCGACATTGCGCGCGAACGGGGGATTCCGGAGCGGTTTCTGAGTCAGATTCTGTCCACGCTCCGTCAGGCCGGTCTGTTGTCCAGCATTCGTGGGGCGCAGGGCGGATATGTACTGGCGAAGAGCCCGGATGATATCCGCGCGGGGGATGTCGTACGCGCGGTGGAAGGACGGTTGGTCCCGGTCGATTGTGTGGAAAGCGGCGGGCCTGCAACCGGCATCTCTCCCCGCTGGTCGCGAACCGCCTGTTGCGAGACGCGGGGGTTGTGGCAATCCGTAGCGGATCGGATCAACGGGACACTGGACAGCGTGACCCTGGCCGACCTCGCCCGATGTACCAGCCTTCCCATCACCGGGGAGGTGGTGTCATGAGATTGTCGACCGCGGGGCGATATGGTCTGCGCGCTCTCGTTGACCTGATCACGCACCATGACGGTACACCGGTGTCGCTGGCTTCGATTGCCGAACGGCAACAGGTCTCCATGGGATACCTGGAGCACATGTTCTCGATCCTGAAAAAAGCCGGGCTGGTGCAAAGCGCCAGGGGAAGCCAGGGGGGTTACCATCCTGTCGCGGGACTTGGAAACAAGACCGCGGGCGAGGTGCTTCGCGTACTCGAAGGGGACCTGAACGTGATGGAACCGGGTGCTCAGGAGGACGACCCGATCCGACAATGCCTGCGCCGACGCCTGTGGGATGCGCTGGACCGGGGCATCGCCGAAACCGTGGACGATGTCACACTCGACAGCCTGGCCGGCCTGCCGGCGGCAGAAGGAGAACGCGATGAACCCCGTTGAATACGCCTTTGACACTCTGCAGCTCCATGCCGGGCAGACTCCCGATCCCGCGACCGGTGCCCGCGCGGTTCCCATTTACCAGACGACCTCTTACAACTTCCAGAGCGCGCAACACGCCGAAGACCTGTTTGCGCTCAAAGAGTCCGGCAACATCTATACCCGCATCATGAATCCCACGACCGATGTGCTGGAGCAGCGGATGGCGGCGCTGGAGGGCGGAGTCGGCGCACTCGCGGTCGCTTCGGGTTCCGCGGCGATCACCTACGCGGTCCTCAACCTCGCGGACGCGGGCGGACACCTCGTCGCGGCGAACACGCTGTACGGCGGGACCTACAACCTGTTTGCCCACACCCTGCCGCGGTACGGGATCACGACCACCTTTGTAGATCCGGATGTCCCGGACAATTTCCGGCTCGCGATCCGCGACAACACCCGTGCGATCTTCGTCGAGTCCATAGGCAACCCCCGCGCCAACATCGTGGATCTCGAGGCGGTCGCTGCGATCGCGCATGAAAACGACCTACCCCTGATCGTCGACAACACGTTTGGAACGCCTTACCTCATCCGCCCGATCGAGGTTGGTGCTGACATCGTGGTGCATTCTGCGACCAAGTTCCTCGGCGGGCACGGCACTTCGATCGGCGGGGTGATCGTGGACAGCGGTCGTTTCGACTGGGCGGCATCCGGACGATTTCCGCAGTTCACCACCCCGGATCCGGGCTACCACGGACTGGTGTATACAGAGGCGCTGGGGCAGGCGGCATTCATCGCACGCGCCCGGGTCACCCTGCTCCGCGACACCGGTGCCTGTCTCTCTCCTTTCAACGCGTTTCTGCTGTTGCTCGGGATCGAGACGCTCTCGCTCCGTATGCGGCAGCATGTCGCCAACGCACAGCGGGTGGCGGACTATCTGGCCGGGCATCCCCGGGTTGCGGCGGTCCACTACCCCGGACTGTCGGGCAACCGGTACCACGCACTCGCGCAACAATACTTTCCGCGAGGCGCCGGCGCAATCTTTTCCTTTGAACTCAAAGGCGGCGAGGAGGAGGGCAAGGCGTTCATCGACCGACTGCGGCTTTTCTCCAACCTGGCGAATGTCGGAGACGCCAAATCCCTGGTGATCCACCCCGCCTCGACCACACATTCCCAGTTGTCCGCCGAGGATCAGCTGGCGGCAGGCGTAACGCCCGGACAGATCCGGTTGTCGATCGGGATCGAGGACGCGGACGACCTGGTGCGGGATTTGGGTCAAGCGCTGGGGTGAAAGAACATAAAGCTACATAGAGGAAAGAGGGTCCCTCGCCGGTTGAACCGTGCGGGACCCTCTTATTTTCCACATCTGATATCGGAAAAGGCTACTTGACGACAACCAGCTCGTAGTCGCGGGTGCCTACGCCGATCTTTTCGGCGTGTTCCAGGCAGGTCGCCCACTCCGATTCCGGCCGGGAATTCACAAAATGGTCGTGATGGTCCACAAACCCGGGCCGCGCCAGGTTGTCCGACAACTGACTGCCCGGCATCGGTTCCGCGGCAAGGCAGACATCCACACACGCCTGGTCGAGTGCCAGCGGATCAAAGGAAGCAAACATACCCTGGTCGGGCAGAATGGGGGCGTCGTTTTCGCCGTGGCAGTCGCAGTTGGGAGATATATCCATCACCAACGACACGTGGAAATGCGGCCGGTCGTCCAGCACCGCCTTGGTGTACTCCGCCATGCGGCGGTTCAGATCCGCATTGGCCGCGTTTTCGGTAAAGCGGATCGCGTCAAAGTTGCAGGCACCGATACAGCGGCCGCAGCCGACGCATTTGTCCTGATTGACGGACATTTTTCTGGTGGTCGGATCAAACTCCAGCGCGTCGTTCGCGCATTCCCGGAGGCAGCGCTTGCAGCCGGTGCACAACCGGTGTTCGACCACGGGCTTGCCGTTGCGGTGCTGGTCCTTCTTGCCCGCGCGGGAGCCACAACCCATGCCGATGTTTTTGATCGCGCCGCCAAATCCGGTCAGCTCGTGCCCCTTGAAATGGGACAGGCTGATGAAGATATCCGCGTCCATGATCGCACGTCCGATCTTGGCCTCGTGCAGAACCTCGCCACCCCGGATCGGAACGGTGATGTCGTCGGTTCCTTTGAGTCCGTCGGCGATCAGGATGGGGCATCCCACCGAGAGCGGTGAAAAGCCGTTTTCCCAGGCACACTCCAGATGCTCGAGAGCGTTCTTGCGGCTGCCGGTATACAGCGTGTTGCAGTCGGTCAGGAAAGGAGTGCCACCCAGTTCTTTGACCACGTCCACGATCGCCTTGGCGTAGTTGGGGCGCAGATAGCTGACATTGCCGAGTTCCCCGAAATGCATTTTGATCGCGACGAATTTGCCTTTCATGTCGATCTGGTCGATGCCTGCCTTGCGGACCAGCTTTTTGAGCTTGGCCGGCAGTCCGTCGCCGAATGCGACCGTACGGAAGTCTGTGAAGAATACGTTGGCTTTTGTCATGTTGTCTGTCTCTCCTGTTTGTGTGATATTTTCCGGAGGGGTTCCCATCGATAACGGTATCGACCGGAAGCCATCTCCCGTTCCGAAAACAGTATTATACAACACACCCGATGGAGGGCACCGTAACAGCAGAGGGGTAGCGTCTCTTGATTCGTCTGGCAAAACTGCGGGACGGATACCCACTGTACAGTGGATACCCGTCCCGTATGGAATGTGTTTGAAGCAGATGAAACCAGGATACAAATAACAGTAGAGGATAAAACTGTGTCGAGCTACGCGATCGGGGCGTACCACAGGTTGATGCAGGTGGACGGAGTATCGTTTTGGTATTGCTGTACATACACCACATACTGTCCTGTGATAAACGGTTCGTAAACGCCATTCACGGCATTGTCCAACTCGATGATGGTTTCTTGACTGATGTCATAGTACAAGGGCTTTGC
>JAAYKS010000248.1 GCA_012522285.1 Clostridiaceae bacterium
ATCTCGTAGACTTCGATCACCCCGTTCTTTTTGTCAATCCTGTATTTGGCCCGGAGGCGAACCGATCCCCGACCGGAGGTCAGCACGCGGCGCATGTCGTTTGCGTTGTAGATGATCTCGCCGCCGGACGGGAAATCCGGTGCCGGAAGGATGTCCAGCAAATCCGTTCCCGGATCTTTCAGGTAGGCGATGGTGGCTTCGCACACCTCCCGCAGATTGAACGGACAGATGTTGCTGGCCATACCGACGGCGATTCCCTGGTTGGCGTTGACCAGTACGCTGGGGAACGAAGCCGGCAGCAGTGTGGGCTCCTGCATGGTCCCGTCGTAGTTGTCCACAAAATCCACCGCGTCCCGATCCAGACCCCGGAAAATCTCTTCCGCGAATTTTTCCAGATGGACCTCGGTATAGCGAGATGCGGCATATTGCATGTCGCGGGAATACTGTTTGCCGAAATTGCCTTTGGAGTCGATGTAAGGGTGGAGCAGGGATTCGTTGCCCCGCGTCAGCCGGACCAGCGTTTCATAGATCGCCTGATCACCGTGGGGGTTGAGCTGCATGGTTTGACCGACCACGTTGGCCGACTTGATCCGCTGGTTGCCCAGCAGATTCATGCGGTACATCATATAGAGCAGTTTGCGGTGGCTCGGCTTGAAGCCGTCGATCTCCGGGATGGCCCGGGAGACGATGACGCTCATGGCATAAGGCATGAAGTTGAGTTCCAGCGTATCCGTGATCGGTTGTTCCTGGATATGCGGAACGATGGGTTCCTTAATCTCTTTGTTCTCTTTTTTCTTTCTCTCTTTTGGCATGCATACGCTCCCTGCCGGACAGTATGGTCCCGTCCGGTTGTCAGCCGATGTCGAGATCGTCGATGTATCGGCTTCCGTTTTGTTCGATGTGAATCTTTCTGCCCGCCAGGTTGTCCCCGAGCAGAAGGTCGAACACCGCTGCAGTGAGCGCGGCTTCCGCCGGCACAATCCGGATCAGGCGCCTGGTTTCGGGATTCATCGTCGTGAGCCACATCATATCCGCGTTGTTTTCACCCAGTCCTTTGGACCGCTGGATCGTGCAGCGCTCGTTTCCAAGTTTAGCCAGGATTTCGGCCTTTTCCCGCTCGTCGAACGCAAAATGGGTGGCCTCTTCCCTGTCGCGACGCCCTTTGCAAATGATTTCGAACAGCGGCGTCTCCGCGATGAACACTTTGCCCGCTTCGATCAGGCGCGGCATCAGCCGATACATCATCGCGAGGATCTGGGTCCGGATATGGTATCCGTCCACATCCGCGTCGGTGCAGATGATCACCTTGTCCCAGCGGAGGGCCGACAGATCGAATCCCGCCACGTCCTTGTTGTGGCGGCTCTGGATCTCGACCCCGCATCCCAGCACCTTCACGAGATCGACGATGACGTCGCTTTTGAAGATCCCTTCATATCCGGCCTTGAGGCAGTTCAGGATTTTCCCCCTCAGGGGCATGATGGCCTGAAACTCCGCGTCCCGCCCCATTTTGCAGGATCCAAGCGCGGAATCCCCCTCCACGATGTACAATTCGCGGCGGTTAACATCCCGGGTGCGGCAGTCGACAAACTTCTTCACCCGATTCGAAAAGTCGATGTTGCCGGTCAGCTTTTTGCGCAGCGTCAGCCGTTGTTTTTCCGCGTTCTCCCGGCTTCGCTTGTTGACCAGCACCTGCTCGATCACGCGATCCGCTTCTGCTTTGTTTTCGATAAACCAGATTTCCAGACGCGTCTTGACCAGATCGGTCATGAACTCCTGGATATAGCGGTTGTTGATCGCCTTTTTCGTTTGGTTTTCATAGCTGGTGGAGGTGGAAAACGAAGAAGATACCAAGATCAAACTGTCCTGGACATCCGCAAACGTGACCTTGCTCTCCCCGCTTTTGTATTTGCCCTGTTCTTTGCATATCCGGTCGATCACATAGATGAACGCATTGCGGATCGCACGGTCCGGTGAGCCGCCGTGCTCCAGCCAGCTGGAATTGTGGTAATACTCCAGTAGGTTGATTTCGTTGTTGAAACAAAAAGCCACCGACGCCTTGACGCGGTAATCTTCCTTGTCGTCGCGGTCGCGACCCTGCCCGGTGCCCTCAAAAATCGAGGGGGCGGTAAAGCCGCTTTCGTTGTCCACCTCGGCGACATACCCGAGAATGCCCTGTGGGTAATGAAACTCGATCTCTTGTCCGCTTTCCTCGTCCCACAGCACAAACCGGACCCCCGCGTTGACGACGGCCTGCCGCTTGAGCGTTTCAGTAAAGTACGAGAGCGGGATAATGATTTCGGTAAAGACCTCGCGATCCGGCTTCCATCGCTGCAAGGTGCCGGTCCGGCGCGACCGGACCTCTTCTTTTTGGAGTCCGCCGACGTTATCACCCCGCTCGAAATGAACGGAGTATTTGTGTCCGTCACGCCAGGAGACCACATCGAAAACTTCGCTGGCATACTGCGTGGCACACGCTCCCAGCCCATTGAGGCCCAAGCTGAATTCATAGTTGCTGCCCGTGTTGTTGTTGTATTTGCCACCCGCATACAGTTCGCAATACACCAACTCCCAGTTGTAGCGGACTTCTTTGGCGTTCCAGTCCAGCGGGATGCTTCGGGCGCGGTCTTCCACTTCCAACGTCCCATCGCGGTACCGGCGGACGTCGATCCGATCGCCAAATCCCTCTCTGGCTTCGTCGATGGAATTGGACAGAATCTCGAAAAAGGAGTGTTGACATCCCTCCATTCCGTCCGAACCGAAAATGACGCCCGGACGCAGCCGGACGCGGTCCGCGCCCTTGAGGGATGAGATGCTTTCATTGTCGTACTGGGTTCCCGTCGTGTCGGTCAAAGCCAAAGGAAATCCTCCTCCTGTTGCATGTCTCCATCGATTATAGCAGACCCGAGCCAGGGCACGGAGCCCGAAAAAAAGCCGTCCGTATACACTACAGACGGCCTGTTGGCGAGCCTAGCAGGACTCGAACCTGCGACCCACAGCTTAGAAGGCTGTTGCTCTGTCCACCTGAGCTATAGGCCCGTTTTGCGTTATCGTATCCCGGTTGTTGGAACAGGCGGCCTCCGGATAGGAAACCGCCTGTCCTTTGTGGAGCGGGTGATGGGAATCGAACCCACGCGGTCAGCTTGGAAGGCTGAAGTTCTGCCATTGAACTACACCCGCGAATCCGGATATGCCGAACAACGCGTTGCTATTTTACAGCACAATACCAGGATTGTCCAGATGCGGGATTCGTGTATGGTAAGATGTCTTTGATATCCAAAAATCGAGAATCGCGAGGTGGAAACATGCAGGTCAAAGGAACCCTGGAAGCCATCCGGGACAACATCGGTCGTGTGGTGGTCGGCAAGGAATTCGCGATCAATCTCATCCTTGCAGCGTTGTTGTGCAGAGGGCACGTCCTGCTGGAAGATGTTCCCGGCATCGGGAAAACCACACTGGTGACCGCGCTTGCACGCTCCCTCGGATGTTCTTTCAAACGCATCCAGTTTACGCCGGATATCATGCCGTCCGACATCACCGGCTATTCCGTCCCCGACGGTCCGAGCGGGGAACTGTTGTATCGCCCGGGTTCGATCATGAGCCAGATCGTACTGGCAGACGAGATCAACAGGACCTCCCCCAAAACGCAATCCAGCCTCCTGGAGGCGATGCAGGAAAACCAGGTCACGGTCGACGGCAGGACGCACGTGTTGCCACAGCCTTTCATGGTGCTTGCGACACAAAACCCGGTCGAATATGTCGGGACCTATCCGCTGCCGGAAGCCCAGCTGGACCGGTTTCTGATCCGGATCGCGCTGGGTTATCCAAGTCTTGCGCAGGAAATGGCGATTCTGGACCGGTTCAACGGCGATTCTCCTCTGGAAGTGCTGGAGCCGGTCATCGATGCCGCCGCTGTCGTAGAACTGCAGCGGCAGGTCGATCTGATCCACTGCGCGGAGCCCAGCCGGGAATACATCGCTTTGCTGGCCGCTTCGACCAGGACCCATACGGACGTCTCACTCGGGATCAGTCCGCGAGGTGCCCTGTCCCTGATGCTGATCTCCAAAGCCTGGGCACTGCTCGAAAACCGCGGATACGTCATCCCGGACGACGTGCAGCGCATGATCTACCCGGTGTTCTCACACCGTCTGATCCTCAAACCGGAAGCGCGTCTCAAAAAGCGCACCGCACAGGATGTGATCCAGACCGTGCTGTCCGGCGTGGTCGTACCTGGAGCATTATGAAGCACCGCCGTCGACGCAGGACGGCCGGACCGTTCTGGGCGGCTGTCGTCCTCCTCGCCGTCCTGACCGGAGCCATGCTGTACACCGGCGACTTCTTGTTAAGCTGGGCCGCGTTCAGCCTGGGCGTGTTGTTGGCGGGCGTTTTGCTGTGGCACCTGGTGACGGCGGCCCTCCTATCCATCCGCGTCCAGACGGAAGACACCAATCCCGTCAAAGGCCAGCCCGCTCACCTGCATGTGAGAATCCGAAACCGTGCACCCTTTCCCATCTTGTGGATGGAGCTTTCCTATGAAACCTTCGACTCGCTGATCGCCGGCGCTCCGGAATCCTACATTCTCTCCCTGGCCCCCTTTGCCCGCCATGACCTCTCGCTCGACATGACCTGTCCCTATCGCGGCAAATACCGGCTGGGAGTGACAGCATTGACGCTGCTGGATCCGTTCGGGCTGTTGCCCGTCAAGCATAAACCCCTGGGGGATCCATTGGCGGAAGTCGTTGTCTGGCCGCGGCGGATCCCCGTACCCGTATCGAGAGAAAGTCTCGCCGTACTGGATGAAAAACCGACATCCCGTCGAGACTACACCGAAGACTTGACTTCCATCCGTGAAATCCGTTCCTGGCGTGACGGAGACCCTCTCAAGCGGGTCCACTGGAAACTCACTTCGCGTATGGGAGACTGGATGGTCAAGGAGTTCGACAGCACGACCCGGGACGAGATCGCCTTTGTACTGGACGCGCAAGCCGGCCATCGTCCGTGGATTGGACAAATCCGGTACGAAGACGCATTGATTGAGGCGGCTTTTTCCTTCTGTGCCGCTTTTCTGGAGGCGGGCCGACCGATCCGGCTCACGACCCATGCAGACGACTTCCTGCACCTGCACGGCTCAGACGCCTCCGATGTATCTCGGTTTTATGGATTCTTGTCGAACATGGTCCTGAACGGATCCTGTAGTGCAGGAGAAATGCTGGAATTTGAGTCGCCGATCCTCTCTTCGGGAGGACATCTGGTGGTGATCGGGCCTCTCCCGGACGAGCATCTGTCAGCGCTGCTCGTCTCTCTTGCCAGCGCGGGGATCACCATCACGCTGGTGGTGGCCGTAGAGAATGCTGACGCAGGTTCACTGCCGGCGGAAGAAGCCCGGCGTCTGGATCAGGCCGGCATCCTGTGCCTGATCGCGGATCCGGACATGGGCATTCTGCCGGCTCGTACCAACTCAGAACCGATTGCGGTCAAAGCAACAGACGGGAGCCAGGCATGAAGGCGCGCATGCGACAGTCCTGGGCCGAAGTGATAGCCCGGCATCTGATCGCCTGGCTGCTGGCGGCCCCTCTCGGAGTCCTTTTCCTCCGAACGGCAGCACCCGATCTGACGATCGGTTCAACTTCCCTCATGACCGCAGCCGCTTTACTCTGCTTTTCGCTGTTGTTCTGGAACCGCTGGTGCGTGCTGATCACGCTCACCCTCCTTTCGGCCTCGCTGTTTGTGTTCCGCGACCCGATCCGGTCCTCCCTGCAGGATCTTGCGGACTATTTTGTCTGGGCCGGACTGCATATCACAGGCTGGCAGCCGATGAATCCCGCCTATGAAACCGCATTCCATCTGACAGTCTGTGCTGCCCTGTCACTCGGCACCTGGCTCACAGCTTTGCGGTTCCGCCTGCCCACGCTGGCCTTTGGACTTGTCGCCGGCATCGCGGGATATGCCTATTACTTCGGCGATGCCAAGATCCTGCTTTGGACCGTTCCATCGATCACGGCAGCCTACCTTGTAGCAGCACAGGTGGATGGATCCAAGAAACGATATCCGCGCCCCGCCGGCAGGCATCTCCCCCGTCCGATTCTGTCCCTGACCGCCATTCCCCTGATGTTTCTGCTGGCTATCACACCGGTATGGCTTCTGCCCGCAGACACAACAAAGCTCAGATCCTACCCGTTCATCGGCTGGATCGATCGATTGACGGATCGCTTTTCGTTCGAATGGGGTCAAGGGGGGTCCCGCGATGTCTTCAGTATTTCCTCCTTTGGGTTCTACCCGGATGGGACCACACTGGGCGGGACCGTCTCCCCCTCCTCTCAGCCGGTGCTTTCGGTCGTGGCGGATCGTCCGTCCCTTTGAGAGGTACCATCCATGACACTTACACCGGTGATCGCTGGCTCCGGAACACAGAACCGGAAGAGCACCGGTTGGATCCGACAAGACAAGTGCCACCGGATAGCCAGCGGATAGCATTCGACCTCCATCTTCCGAATGAAACACAATGGCAGCCCGACGCAGTGGAGGGTGTACTCTACGACACGCTTCCTTACCAAATCCGGATGCTGACCAACTCCGGCAGTTCGCTGTTCACACCGGGCCGGGTGCTCCGGGTCCTGCCGGAAACCGATTTTGATGTGTTATATGACGACACCGGCGAGCTGTACGCGCAGCGCTCGCTTCGTGTGCGTGATTTCTATACCGTCGATTCGCGGGTGATGCGGGTGGACGATCCTGCCTTTCAAGTGTTGACCGAACAGGTCCTGAACCCGCCTGTAGACAGGCAGCCCCTTTCTTCTGCCTCTGTGACGGCAGACACAGATCCGGAATACCTTACCGCCTGTCTCCAACTCCCGGATACGGTACATGCTTCCGTCCGGAATACTGCCTTCGAAATTGTGAATGGTGCGCGGAATCCGTATGAAGCGGTGCTTCGCATCGAATCATTTTTTCAAACCGGATTTGCCTACAGTCTAGTGGTACCAGATGTGCCTTCCGACACGGATTTTGTCGCCTGGTTTTTAGAAAGCCGCGTCGGATACTGCACATACTATGCGACCGCCACCGCCGTATTGGCGCGTGCTGTCGGTATTCCGGCCCGCTACGTCGAAGGATTCGCGATGCCCGCGGGAGGGCAACCACAAGAAGACGGGACATTCGAATATCTAGTAACAGGAAGACAAGCACACGCCTGGTGCGAGATCTACCTGAACGGGGTGGGATGGGTTGCTGTCGACGCCACTCCGGGATACGACTACGCGCTTCCGACACCGACCCCCACCCCGACCGCCACGGTGACACCCCGGCCCCGGCCGACCACACAGCCGTCCGACCCGACACCGACTTTACCCCCGCCGGTTACAGCGGATGATGACACCTCCCTCGCCCGTCGTGTCTTCTTCCTCCTGGTGTTCGTCGGGGTGGGAGCTGCATTGTTCTCCTTCGCCGGGATCTGGTACAAAAAAAGAGTCCAGTGGTACAAGGTTTCCTCTGTCCGGCTGCGGGCAGGCGGTGATGCCGCGGTTTTGCCCTACTATTGGCGTGCTGTAACCGGTCTGCTCGCCAAAATCGGATACCAGTCTGAAACATCTGACACATCGTTTGGATATCTCGACCGGGTGGCTGCTTCCGATCGCTTCCCACAGGAAGGCGGTCTTGATCACCAACTGCGCTGGCTGGCCGATCGCCATGTTGCGGCGGTGTACGGTGAAGAAATACCGTTGTCGGACGACCTGTCCCGCGCACAGGGCATCCTGGCCACCGTCTTGCGTCTGTATGTCAAGAAGCGCGGCCGGTTCCGGTACTACCTGGTGGATCTCCCCTTCGGCCGGCTCTGGCCCAGGCGAACCTCTCCCCCCTCCCGTCATTCGACTTAACAAAAAAAAACCGGCATCGTTTTCATTGGAACGATGCCGGGGATTTATTACCTTTGTATCCTGCTATCTATGTGAACCGTGAAAGCCAGGAATCACACCTTGATTTTGCGAAGCGAAGCAAACTTCGGGAGCCCATCCACCATCGGCGGCGAAGATTCTCCTGCGATCAGGGGCAGACAGTACTCGATAAACTTCTCGTTGACTGCGTTCCCTTCTTCATTGATCCACTCGCGGGGCACTTTTTTCTCCGCATTGGCCACATTGCTGAGCGGGACCATTTTGATGCGACAGGCATACTCTCCGGTTTCCGGGCGATCAAACGCGACCATAAAGCCGGATTGTCCTTCAATCGCTTTGCGAACTGCCGTTTGCCCTGCCAGAACAGCTTCGTCCACATCGGTCTTGGAGGCCAGATGGGCAGCGCAGCGCTGCATCAGGGACAGTTCAATGCCGCGGACTTTACAGCCCAGTTTTCCCTTGATGTAGTCGGCAAAAACCGTCGCGGTTCCGCCCAGTTGCTTGTGACCAAACGCGTCGACCGAGACTTCACCGACCAGTTCGGGGATGAATTTGCCGTCTTTGGTCTGCACGCCTTCCGAA
>JAAYKS010000249.1 GCA_012522285.1 Clostridiaceae bacterium
GGGGAGCCCACGTCCACATGGGAACACCGCGACGTTCCTCTGCCCGTTCGAGGAGGAACTACAAGCCAGCGGCGCGAACGTGGAGACGGTCTTTCTGTACGACAAAACCATCGCCCCCTGCGATGCGTGCTGGACCTGCCAAAACGTGCCGGACGCGTACGGATGTCCCAAAGAGGACGACATGCAGGCCATTTTCCAGTCGGTATGTGCCTGCGACGTGCTCGTGCTCGCGACCCCAATCTATACCTGGTACTGCACATCTCCTATGAAAGCGGTGCTCGACCGGTTCTATGGTATGAACAAGTATTACGGTTCTGCCCCGCAACAGCGCTTGTGGGAGAGGATCCGCATTGCGATCGTCGCGACGTGCGGATACGACATCCCTTATGGTGCCGAGCCCTTTGAAACCGGCATCCGGCGGCTGTGCGAGCACTCCAGGATCCCCTATCTCGGGATGCTGGCGGAACGAGACCTCGACGATCAGGCGTCCTTTCGCACCCCGGACGCAATGGCGGCGTCTCGCACGTTCGCCCGTCGGTTGCTGACAGCGTGCAAGCCGGAAGCTGAGCAAACAACAGAGGTCAACGACACGTGGCAGAAGCCCAACCAGGGGTTCCCGCTCCTGGAGTACGATCCCGACCCATCGGGACTCATCCACGCAGCCGACCATCTCAAACCCATCGATCTGCCAGCGCGCTGCGTGATCACATTTTTCAAAGAAGTGGTGGACACGCTCGCAGCTGAAGGGAAACTAACCCAGCGCGCCGTTCTGGGATCGGAGGACGGCGACATCCCGGTGTACGAAATGCCGTGGCGGGACGGCCGGCTGACCGTAGTACACGCACATGTCGGCGGACCCCAGGCCGCGGCCATGCTGGAGGAACTTGCCGCACTCGGTTGCCGCACGTTCCTCGCCTGCGGCGGAGCGGGCGGGCTGCGGCGCGACATCGCCGTGGGGCACCTGGTAGTGCCGACCTCAGCGGTACGCGATGAGGGCACGAGCTATCACTACCTGCCCCCCGCACGCGAGGTCGAGCTGGACCCGGAGGTGGTCCGGACGATCTGCAATTCATTGGCGGAGGCCGGCGTCCCCTATCTGGCGGGAAAAACCTGGACCACCGATGCGTTCTTCCGCGAAACCCCTGCAAAGGTGGAGCGACGCCGCTCCGAAGGCTGCCTGACCGTCGAGATGGAATGCGCCTCGTTTGCGGCCGCTGCAGTTTTCCGCGGGCTGCGGTTCGGGCAGATCCTGTATGGCGGCGACGACCTCAGCGGCTTGGTCTGGGACAGCCGCGGCTGGAAAAACCGCGGCGGGATCCGGCAGGGTGTGTTCGAACTGGCCTGCGACGCCGCATTGCGAATCTGAGGCACAAACTAAAACAAGCACAAAAGCATACGTGAGCCGTCGGTCACATGCCGGCGGCTTTTCCATACAATCCGTGTGCCTGAAATGTAACAATTATCTGGTTGCAGACATGAGGATTATCATATAGTATTAACACCTGTAACGAGAATATGACAGAGCATCGTGGCGTCAACGCAGGAGGGAATGCCTGTACGCCCGTTTTTTCGATTCCTCTCTGCGTGGAGGGGATGGTTCACAGGGGGATTCAGATGGTTCGTACTGTGTATTCAAAACCGACACGGACGGTTCCTGTTGTCCGCTCCAAAACGGGCATGGCACTCATGGTCGTGGTGTCGGTCTTTGCGGTCATCAGCATCATCCTCGCCTCGGTCGTGTTCGTGTTCCAGAACAACTTGTCTTCGGCTCATGGGCAGGAAGAGCGCATGAAAGCGTATTACCTGGCCCTCGCTGGGATTGAGCTGGGTTACACCGCCCTGATCAAAAACACCAACTCCGACCCCAATGGAGACCCGATCTATTATTACACGCAAGCCTTGCCGTCCACCTCATCCCCGGCTTTGACCCAGGAAATCACACTCGAGGGCGGGACGGTCTCAATCGAGGCGACCCGGATCGCGGTCAGCGGGGACGATTGGATCGAAATCGCAGCAACCGGGCACACTGCTTCTTCAGCGGTCCGCACTTCCACGATGCGGTTTCGCGTAGACAACCCGGCCGTCGTCGCCCGGGAAAACGGCTGACAAACAGACAATAAGCCCGGCAACGGGATCGCTCCGGGAGAATGCGGGAGGGCTGCCGCCCCGCGGAGGAACAGATCATGCACAAGAACAAACGGGGACTCACCCTGGTGGAACTCATTTTAGCGGTCACACTCCTGACGACTGTACTTTCCCTCGCATTCAGTATGTTGCTGGGCAGTCTCCGGGCCCAGAGCACCGGATTCGAAGAGGCTTCGCTCCAGTCGTCCGCCCGGATCGTCTCCGAGACGGTCAATCAGGTGGTGCGATATTCTTCGGCGGTTTTCACGATCCCCAAATCCAGTTTTCGCGAAGACAACCTGACCGAAGGATGGGACTACATCGGGCTGAGTGCGGACCAGACCGAGATCGTCCGGTATTCCTACAACGGAACCAGCCATAACAAGGAAACCCTGGTAGAACCGCAACCCGGGATCACCTATACACTCCGGTTCCAGAAAGAAGAACCGGACAACAGCAACAAGGTGTTGCGCTTCATTATCGAGGCGTTTAAGGGCGGGGCTTCCCAGGGGAGATTGGCGATTGAGACGCAGCTGGAGGCGCTCAATTCCCTGCAGATCATCGACCGCGGCACCCTGGCCGACGCCGCCACCGCGGTGGCCTACCGCGACGACTCCCGCCCGTTCGCAGTCGTGGGCACGATCGCGATGGTGTTTGACACCTCGGGCAGCATGAAAGAAGACGTCGACGGCGACACGACCTATCAGGATTCCAAAGAGAAGATCAATATCCTCAAAGTGGAAGCGGATAAACTGGTCGATGGATTTGCGAAAGAGGACAACCTTTACATCAGCCTGGTGCCGTTCGCGACCTCCGCCAATGGCACCTACAACTTTGTAAATGCCAAATCGCACGCGACTCAGTTGAAAAACCAGATCGACGACATGGATGCCATCGGCGGCACGAATACGGGTGACGGGATGCGCCGTGCGTACTACGCAATCAAAGCATACAACGAGCAGCCGTCGCTGGACGTCACACCCAAGAACTTTATGATCATTCTGGTGGATGGGGAGACCACCTATGCCAGCGGTACACAGAGTGGAGGCGGGTGGTGGAATCCCGTCACTTACAGCTACATCACCCGGGACGGCAATGTCAACGAGAACAACGAGATCCTGGGCACCGGCAACACCACGACAACGGTGGTAACGAATTACGATCAGATGATCGCACAGACGGTTAACGACTATGTCAGTGGTACCGGGAACGACATCAAGGTCTATGCGATCAGTTTTTCCAAATCGCAGACCCTTTTCAACCACATCCGTTCAGTCGCGATCACCGCGGGCGCCAGCAGTGCCAACGTATATCCCTATAGTGACGACCGGGATCTGGGTGCCATTTTCGATGCCATCCGGCAAGACATCCTCAACGACCTGTGGGTCGTGAACGGACCGGCGTAATGCGGGAGGGGAGCCGATCATGAAAACGCGCAAAGGATTTACACTCGTAGAAGTCATTGTATCGATCGCACTCCTCGGACTGATCGCGGTCGGCTTCCTGATGGCGTTGACCGGATATGTGCGCTACATCTCGGTCACCAAAACGATCACACAGGACATTTTTCAAGCGCAGGAAAAACTCGAACTGGACATCCAGACCGTCAAGTCAAATATCCGCAACGGAACGACGGGAGGGTTGACCGAGCAGACCTTTGCCGTGTTCGGGCAAAGCTTTGTCGGGTATCCGTTGGTACAACAAGTCGAACAGCACAAGCTCAACACGGTGGTGGGTTCCGCTATCCCGATCGATCTTCCCGTAC
>JAAYKS010000029.1 GCA_012522285.1 Clostridiaceae bacterium
CGCAGATCGTAGATCTGAACGCCGTTCATCAGGATCACCGGAAGCGACAATGCGAGAGGAGCCAGAATGGCGCGGGCGGATGCCAGAGAGCGCGCGGAAGCGACCGTAAAGGACATCCCGCCGCGGATCAGCCGGTTCAGCGTTTCCACCGTGTAGCCGGAGAGTTCGGCATTTGGATGTAGGAGTGTACCGTCCATGTCACTGACAAACAGCGTGGGAGCGTCACCAGCTATGATGGAGTTGCAACCGCTCACCGGAGTCCTCCTGTCGCCGCCGCGAGGGCGGCCACCGCGATCAGGGGCACCATCATCCAGACTAGGTTGGCCACGCTGAGCAGAAAAGTCGCCTCCTTCGAGGGGTTGCGCAAAAAGGCCCGGACGTTGCGGCCGACCGGCACTGCGACTGCCAGCACAATCAATACCCAGATCGGCAGCGCGCCTGAGACCGCCATGGCCGGGATCGAAACAAACGACACGACATACAGTCCCGCAAACAAGACCCGTGCGGTGCGAAGGCCAAGAAAATGCGGGAGGGTAAAGCGTCCGACCGCCCGATCGTCCGGGAGGTCGCAGATGTTGTTGGCCAGCATGATGCCGGCGATGCCCATCATGGCGGGCACGCAGGCGATGCCCAGCCGCAGGAGTGCGGGGACCGCAAGCCCGATGCCGAGGACCCCTCCGGTGTAGGAGAGCGTGACCAGCGCGTCCGCCGGGGCGTTGATGTAGACCGCGAGAAACGGCAGCACAAGGCCCATGAAGAAGCCGGAAAACACCTCGCCGACCGGAAGACGGGACAGCGGCAGCGGTCCCGCGGTGTAGAGAAGCCCGGCTCCAAAGCAGACAAGTCCTGTCAGCAGCACCACCGGACCGGTCCGGAGCGCGAGTACAATCCCGCACCCCGACGCGGCACCCAGCATCATCAGGATCAGGAGCAGGGAGACCGCGGGAGAGTAATGGGCACGGGTCGGGCCGTGGTGGAGATGGGTGTCAATCGCATTGTTAACCGCCGTGGTGGTCATGTCGAACAGCAGCACCGACAGGAAAAACAACAAGGTGCTGATCCAGTTGAGTTTGCCCCAATGGGCGGCCGCATAAGCAGTGCCGAACAGAAAGGGCAGCTGGCTCGCGATCTTGGTCCGGATTTCGACAAAGGAGAGAAAATTGCTCATACCGCGGCAGACTGCAGCTTGGATTGGGCGGCCGCCGCCATCCGGGCTGTCCGGGATCCGACAGCCTCGGATAAAAACGCGCGCATCCGTTCCCTCCGGATGCCGTCCGGAATCCGATCCAGCTGCTTTTGGGCCTTGCGGTGGTAACGCTCGGCCAACGACCAGGAGTCGCGCAGCCCGCCGGCCGCCACCACGTCGCCGAGGACCTCCCAGAGATCCGCGGGATCGGAAAAGACCGTACTCGCGAGTTTGCGCAGACGGGGTTCGCGCGCGAGGGCATATATGAGGGGCGGAGTGACCACACCCTCCGCCAAGTCGTGGCGCACCGTCTTGCGTGCGTCGGACTCGTCGTCCTCGTAATCGAGGCAGTCGTCCATCACCTGAAACAGCATGCCGAACAGGAAACCGAAGCGGCCGTGTTGACGAGCGGAAGGTTCGGGTTCGCCCGCGAGGATGGCTCCCGCATAGGAGGCCAATGCAAACAGCGCCGCGGTCTTGCCCGAAATGATCCGCAGGTAACCCCGGAGTCCCAGGTCGAGATTGCGGTTTTGTCGCAGTTGCTCGATCTCGCCGAGACAGACGCGGGTCATGCCGGTGGAAAAGTCGGCGAAGCGATCCGGGTAACCGGACAGGATGTTGGCGACCAGGGAAAAGCAGCGGCAAAAGAGGTAGTCGCCCCCCAGCACTGCCGCCTTGCGGCCGAACCGCCCCTGTACACTCGGCTGTCCCCGGCGCATCGGGGCGTCGTCGATGACGTCGTCATGGACCAGCGTCGCCAGGTGCAGCAGCTCGAGCGCTGCAGCGGCCGGCACCGCGTCCGCGGCCACCTGCCCGTCCGAACCGGACGCGGCCGCCAGCAACAGAGAAGCGCGCAGCCCTTTTCCGGTCTGTGCCGCAAGATGGCGCGCGACGTCCGCGACCGGCTCTTCCGC
>JAAYKS010000250.1 GCA_012522285.1 Clostridiaceae bacterium
ACTCGCGCCGGATCCGCTGCTGTTCCCGGGTGAACGATTTCAGAAGCTTCGGGTCTTTCTCTGAGCGGATGGCAACGATGCGGCCCAGCGCCGAGTCGCCCGAGATGCCGGAGAACAGCCGGGTGTATTCCACCCACGAAATGTCTTCTAGTTCGAGACGGATCCCGAACTGCTCGGCAAAGCTCGAGACAATGAGCGGCCAGTCGCCCTCCATGTCGTACCAGGAAGGGCTGTGGTCAGGCTCCGAGAAATCGCTTCTTTGCCTCTTCCACGGTGATCCCGCTCACCGCTGCCGAGATGATGACCACGATCTCCTGCATGGCCGGTGCCGGCAGGTCCATGCCGATGATCTCCTTGTACGCGGCCTCGCCCAGACACAACCGGATGGTCGCGTCCATTTCCTCCTGCGGGTGTTCCTTCACCGCCTCGCCCACTTTCTTCACGGTCGACAGCCGGTTGTCCACCTTGTAAACCTTGGCCCCGATCCGGATCTCCGGCGTGTCGGTGAGCAGTGCCTTGTCTACGGTATACAGCTTCATGTGTCTCCCCTTTCACGAAAGAAAACAGCCCCGGCCAGTTGCGACCGGGACCATCAATGTTCTTTGATACTTATCTGGATTCTTTGATTTATCAGGCGGCAGGCGTGTAGGTCGGCTTGCCGTCCACGTGGATCTCGAACTCCAAGGAGTCCACGTCCTCCGCAGCACCGAGGCCGCCCGTGACGCTGATATTGCAGTTCCCCTCGAGCTTCGCGCCCGACGGGAAGGTCAGCTCGAACATCGACTGTGCCGCCGTGCCGATGGCCAGGATCTTCCCCTGGATGTACTCATTGCCCGCGTCGTCCGCTGTGATCTTGGCCGTGCCGTTGAACGTGATCTTCTTAGCCGTCACAAGGTTTCGGGCATACCCTTCCGCATCGAACGCGTACCAGTCCTGCACCGTGCCGTCGATCGACAGCTCCAGTGATTCGAGGTTTGCGATCGTGGCGAATGTGGGGGTGATATTACGCCCGCTGGTGGAGATCTTGAATGCGTTCTCCCAGACACTGTTCATGGTTGTTATTCCTCCATTTCATACAAGATCGTGAACGTCACGACCGCTTCCCAGATCCCGTTGTCGTTTCGGCCGAGTATCACGACCGGATTTCCCATCTGAATGTCAAAAATCTTTGATGTTCCGATAACACCCTTTCGGTTCGCGCGGATTTTCTTAAATACCTCATCCGCTTTCGCCGTGCACCCGCGCACATCCTTGCCCCATTGCAGCAGGACCTTGGCGGGGAACGACTGGTACGTGCTGTCCTGGCTGATCGCCTGATTCCATCGTCCCGCGTCGCGCTGGTACACGCCCATACACATTGGTTCGTTACCGTCGATGAATCCGGCGAAGACGAGATCGTACGGGAAGAGAGCTGCCAGCCAGTCCCGTACCTGGTCCACTGTCAGCATGCTCTCACCTTCCCTTCAAGCGCCGTCGAAACAGCGCGACGAAAGTCTTGTGCGCGAAATCCTTCTTCTCGCCCGTAAGCCATGCCTCGAGCCACTCGCTGCGTGCGTTCGGGTTCTTGTCCGTCCGAAAGTTATATTCCGGGTGCCAGTACAGGCGTCTGGCATACGGTGTGTTGTACACCAGCCGGAACAGACCCTTCTTCTTCTCTCTGTTCTCGACGAAGCTTGTGTTCTGCAGCGTGCCGGTCTCGAACGGGACTACGCCAGCGTCCTGGACATCCGTGCGAACGGCATGTGCGGTCTGCTCGGCAGCCGTTCGCGCCTGTGCCAGGATCCGGTTCACCGCCGCTTTGTCGATCTTGATCCGATATCCCATGTTCCTACCTCAGGTACAGTTTTGTATGGTGCACGGTCCCGTCCGGGTTTCGAGGCCGGTCGGCGGCATAGATGGACCACTCCCGGTCCCCGATCCGCACGGTACCGCCTTCGATGACAGACAGGTGTGGCGCGAGATCTCCGGTCAGGTACAGCGAGCCTTTCAGAGAAACAAGCCTTCGTTCCGCATCCAGACGTTGTTCGGACTTTTCAACGATACGGCAACGAATCGTGAACGGTTCGGTCACAGCGTTCCCGTACGGGTCCTGGCCGTGTTCCAGTGTTACGATGGCTTCCGTATTCAGCGTGGACGCAGGGATCGGTGATAAGCGCATGTCACACCACCCCCGCATACACGAGACCTGTGGCGCGAAGCATGCCCAGCGCAACACCGCGTATGGGGATCCCGTTCACCTTCGTCTGGTTCGTGTCCTTGTCGATCGACAGGTCGCCCAGCCGGAAGGAGCCGGACAGGGG
>JAAYKS010000251.1 GCA_012522285.1 Clostridiaceae bacterium
CGCACTCCTTTGGGGGATGGATGCACACAATATACACAATCTTGCATGCTTATGCAATCCAGTTCCAAAGCCGTTCATTCTCGTCCGAAAATAAAAAAAGAGAGTGTGATATGGATACATAAACAGAAAAAAAGTCAGCGCAAGGAACAGATATACCAATGCGCCCGCGTGTCGACCGGGATCACTCTGACGTCCGTAAAGCAAGATTGCATGTCGGAAACGCACTCTTTCATTTCGGATTCCGCCTGTCGGATAAAGCGGAAGTAATCTCCTCGTTCCATTCACTCGATCAGCGAAATCGGAAGAGAGCGGCGCTGATTGTAGTCGTGGATCACCACGATGCTCCGGGTCATTCTGCTCATCTCCCGATACATCCGTTTTCTGTCTTCTCGCGGCATGCCGTGTGCAACATACGAGGCGATGGAAACGTCGAACGATTGATCGTCAAAGGGAAGACGCGACAAGACATCCCCGCAAACAAAATCAATTCCCATGTTTTCCTGCCTGCTCCTGGCAACCCGAAGCATGTTGACCGCCGGATCGATGCCGGTCACTTCCATCCCCTTCTCGCCAAGGACGGAACACAAAGCACCCGTACCGCACCCGACATCCAGGATCGAACGGTAGGAGGCAAGGCTCAGATCGGGTTCCGCGCGCTCGATCACCTTGCGAAACGATCGTCTTTGCCGCTCGAAAAACAAGCCGTAGACCGGTGCGATCAAATTGAAAAGGAATTCGCTGAATGTTCTGCCCATTTCCTTTCTCCTGTCCCGGTCCAAACATGGCCGCACTTCATCAGGTTGCCGTCAAGATCAACAAGGTGGTATATCCCACGTATACGAGAATCAGCACCGAGCCTTCCCATCGATTGATACGTCCTTGTCGCCCATGGAACCCGAATCCGATGAAAAACAGGGAAACGGTCAGCGCTCCCATCACCGCCAGATCGCGCGAAAGCAAGGCCGGCTCCACTACAAATGGGTGTATGGTGCCAGCCAGACCGACGACGGCCAATGTATTCAACAGATTGGAACCGAGAATGTTCCCAAAAGCGATATCGTGTTCGCCCTTCCGGGCTGCGACAATCGAAGAGGCCAGTTCCGGCAGTGAAGTCCCGACCGCCACAACCGTCAGTCCAATCATCAGATCATTCACGCCCCATCGCTGCGCGATCTCTACAGCCCCCCAGATCGGAACCTGTAAACTGACGATAAACAGCAGCAAACCGATGACCAACCGCAGGATGGAACGCTTGAGAGGCATCCATTGTCCGGTCGCTTCCGCTTCCACTTCTCGAATGAGCGCATCGGACTTCTGGCTCTTCCCCTGACGTACGGTCCAAACCATCAGCCCTGCAAACACAAACAGCAGGAGCATGGCGTCCCACCTGGTCAAGTCGTAATCCAGCAACAGACCGATGGAAAGGAATGTCACCGCTGTCAGAACGGGGAGTTCTTTCCGCAGCACCGCGGATTGAATCACAACGGGGCTAACAAGAGCAGTCAGGCCCAGGATCAGAGCGATGTTGGCGATGTTCGATCCATATGCATTGCCCAGGGCGATGCCCGTACTGTCTTCCATCGCGGCAAGCACTGATACGACCAGCTCCGGTGCGGAGGTTCCAAATCCCACGACCACCATGCCGATCAATAGCGGTGGCATCCCCAGATGCCTGGCGGAGGAGGCGGCACCGCTCACAAACCGATCCGCGCTCCACACCAGAAGCGCAAGTCCTGCTATCACGGCGAGTACGGCAAGCCACATACATCGATTCTCCTGCTGACAACCGTACCGTTCTACGGCGTTGCACTCTCCTGATTGAAAGCCTCATCGGACGTGACCTGGTCTCTGACCCATACGGACATCTGTCCGCCGTTGCACGGGAAGTCCCCGTTCCCCTCCCCGTCGATCGTAACCTTGTCAGTTCTGTTCCCGGTGTAATCGGCATATACCGCCCCCTGGTTGATGGCTCCGACGTACATCTGCTTGCTGCCGCCCGCCCCATTGCTCATGACGACAGCGCATCCGTAAGGATGGACTTCATCTCCCATCCGGACCCAGCCGATGAGATGGGGGTGATCAAAATAGTCCGCCTCTTCGCCATAGGCATGCCGGGTCCTCAAATACAACAGTTTGTCGAGGATCTCCCGGTGTCCCTCGATGGACTCCGCTGCCTTGATCCCGTAATAATCCCCGTAGAAAAGCAGGGGATAGCCATCCCGGCGAAGCAGGATCAGCGCGTACGCCAGCGGCTTGAACCAGGGTTCCACCCAGGACTGCAGGGCTTGTGTCGGTTGGGAGTCGTGGTTGTCCACAAACGTCACGGCATGGTTCGGATGTTCCCGGACCAGGGTGTCATCAAATATCGTCCGCATGTCGTACCGATCGCCGGATTGACTGGCCGTATACAGGTTGAAATGGAGCTTCACGTCGAACAGGTCGGTTTCAAATTCGATGTTCTCCAGATAATCGTTGATCTCCGCTCGTTCCTGTTTCCAGTACTCACCGACCGCGTAAAAATCCGCGCGGTATTCGCCCCGGATCATCCGGACCAGATCGCGCAGGAAGACATCTTCGATGTGTTTGACGGCATCCAGACGAAATCCGTCCACGCCTGTCTCCTGTAAAAACCAGAGTGCCCAGGCTCGGATCTCCCTCACCACGTCGGGATGCTTGTAGTCGATGTCGTTGAACATCAGATAGTCGAAATTTCCGTGTTCGTGCGTAACCCCTTCCGACCACCCCTTGTTGAGCCCTTCGATCATATAAATGGCACGTTTGTCGTCACGCGCATTGTAGTCTACTCCGGAAAAATGAACCCAGCTCCACTGAAAGGAGGAGTATTGGTCACCGCGTCCCGGGAAGGTAAATCTGGTCCAGGCTTCGATTTCGTAGGGATCCGATACCGCCCGGGTCCGATCGGAAGGATCCATCTCCCTGGCCAGAAACGTCTCTTTTTCATCGCCATTGGCCTTGTGGTTCAAAACCACATCGGCGTATACCCGGATCCCTTGTTCGTGCAGGACACGGATGGCTTCCAGCAGTTCCTCCTTGGACCCGTATTTTGTTTTGACCGATCCCTTCTGGTCGAACTCTCCCAGATCATAAAGA
>JAAYKS010000030.1 GCA_012522285.1 Clostridiaceae bacterium
CCGGCGGTCCTGATCCTCAACGCGGTAATGGGTCTGGACGGCATCCTGATGGCCCAGGCGGTCGCGGATCTGTTTGCCTTCCTGCTCGCGCTGGTGTTTATGATCCGGTACCTCAAATTCGGGCTCGCGCTCAAACGGGATCGCGCGGCAGCTCCGCACGGCATGCAGCGTGCCGAGGCATTGGCTAGCACACCGACTGAGGAATGACGTTCCATGGAGGAACGAGTCAAAGCGATCCTCCGGGAAATCGAGGCGTCCCATCGGCAGCTCCTGGGAGATAAACTCACAGGCCTCTATGTCCACGGGTCCCTCGCGTTCGGGTGCTTCCGCTGGGAGACCGGCGACATCGACTATCTGGTTGTAGTCAAAGAACCGCTGTCCACCGCTGAGAAGGTCGGGCTGATCGAAGCGCTGCTCCGGATCGACCGGACGGCTCCGCCCAAGGGGCTGGAGAGGAGTGTCATGCTGGAACGGCACTGCCGGGACGTTGTCTACCCGACCCCGTTTGATCTCCATTTTTCCAACCTGCACAAAGAAAAAGCCCGCCAGGATCCGGCCGCGTATTGTGGATGGATGCGCGGCGAGGACAAAGACCTCGCGGCCCACTTCGCGGTGACGCGGGAGGTCGGCTTTGCGTTGTTCGGAGCGCCGGTCGAGGAGGTCTTCGCCCCGGTGCCCCGGGAGGCTTTTCTGGACAGCGTCCGGTATGACGTCGCGGATGCGGCTGACGGGATAAAGGACAATCCGGTCTATTACGTCCTCAATCTCTGCCGGGCCCTCGCATATCTCCGGGAGAACCGGATCCTGTCCAAAGAGCAGGGCGGGGAATGGGGGATCCGCCATCTATCCGAAGCGTATGCACCGTTGATCCGGAAATCACTCGAGCAGTACCGCGGGAACCCGGTCCCCTGGACGGAAGCCGACCGGGTCTGTGCCGCGGCGTTTGCAGCCGAGATGATGGGTGAGGTGCTGACGAAAAAACAATAGTCATCCCATTTTCTTGAATAAATCAGTATAGGGCACCAAGGGCGGGAAGTATCTGCTGACACTGCTGGATCGCAACACCCGGCTCATACTGGGTTTCTTGCTGCCGAACAAAGATATGGAATCGAGTTTTCAGACCTGGTACGTTTCGAGTCCGGTCAGGACGGATCCCACCGAAAAGGTACTGAGAATTGTCAACCACGTCAATAACACCACAAGGCCAGGACTGGGGTCACGCACTCCCATGTCGCTGGCCTTGCAGACGCTCGATGTGAAAGCACTCGATTCCTTAGGCCTCTGCACGATCCCACCGGATGACGTTCTCCTAAACCAAGACCTCATCCGGGACTGAACCCACAAGAAAACAGGCAGCCAGGCGACTGACCTTTGACCGATAGAAGACGGGGAATGTGAGCCAACCGGAAGTCAGTCCGGCAAGCGGTCGTTCCCGGCGTCTGTTCGAGTCTGTTTTCATAAAGGTGGAAAGAGTGCTTTCATGGTCAGTATAGAATTCGTTAAATGAAATTGTTATTTTATCGATCAGGCTTCGCTATGTATATTGGAGGGCTGAAATATGGATCAAACGACAGAAGTGAATGTTCATATTCAGTCATCAGTGTTTGACGAGACACAGTTGCTGAAAGAAGTCGCACGTGGGGATCCTGACGCACTCGAGGCACTGTACCAGAATCACCGCAAAGGCATTATGGCCACTGCCTATGCGGCAGTCAGGGACGACAGATTGGCAGAGGATGTCTTACAGGAGACCATGTTGTATATCTGGCGACATGCCGCAGAGTACCGCTACGATCACAATCCAAAAGCTTGGATCTACACCATTGCAAGACATAAAGCAGTCGATCTATTGCGTCGCAACAAGAACTGGACATCCGTTGAAACCTTTGAGAATACCGCAGTGCCACAACCCCTCACTACAACACCGGATCCGGATAGCGAAATTACGCTCCGCATCGGCATCAGTAAACTAGGTGCACTGGAAGCTCAGGTTTTCGTTCTCAAAGCCATTGCAGGATTCGACCATTCAGAAATAGGCAAAATACTCGGATTATCTTACCGGAGCACTCACTATCGCTATCGAAGCGCTATTCGCGATCTCAAAAGACTGCTATCTGAATAGATTGCACGTTATCCGCTTGTTTTATGGAGGAATAGACCATATGAAAGGTAAGAGAAAACTGTCCGAGAAAGATATATTGTCTTGGGCAAGTCACGCAGAATATGAAACGAGCGATCCGTGGCATTCGATACGCGCTCGATTATCCGATCCGGAAGAAGAAGACAGCGTAAGAATCAAGCAAAAACCGACGGGAAAAACGCGCCGGCTGGTTCTCGCCATAAACCTGGTATTGCTCATTTTTGTGGGTATTCTGGCAGCGGGAATGACTGGCTTGATCAAGCTACCCTTTTTGCTGAAAGGGTACCCTCAACCGACTCATGTTGAAACGGGCCGTATTGAGAATGCCGATGCATTCTACGAGCAGGTCTCTATTCCCGATTTGCTGCACATCGATGTGGATTTTGATCGGATGTCTGCCCTGACATCGGTAAAACAATACACCGGGGAAACGATCATGATGGATCCGGAACCGTTGATACGTGCGTTCCTGAAAGAGCAGTACGTCGAGAAAAGCATCTGGGCAGCAGGCGTGACATACCTGGCGAAGGATGGGGATGTCACCGAATATCTGAACGTGTATGACGGTGGAGAAAGTTTCGGGACGCCGACAGACGTCGTAGGCGGATTCGATTATAGAAAAGACGTGGGAGGCGACGATCCGTTTAAGTGGAATAACGTAGTATGTCTGGATACTGTATCGTCGAATATAACGATCACGCCAAACATGATCAATTTTGATTACAAATCCGAAGCAGATCTTGGATTTGCGCCGTATTCTCAGGTAGTGAAAGAAATTGAAGAGATGGTTCAGGCAGCCGACTTGCCGGAACTTGCGATTGATGAAACCTACTCATTGGACCGTACTACGATGATGGCCCACTATCAGCTTGCCAAAGAAGGCGCTCCGGGTTGGGTTGGTTTGAGTGATGAAATCCTTGCCCTCAAAGAGGAATGGACGGTCGAGGATGAGTGTTATTTTTTCTCGATGCAGCAGATGGTCGGGGGACTGCCTGTTGACAACAGAGGGTGGTCCGGTCCGGAATTCGATTCCGCGTTGTTTATGAACAAGATGCCTGTTACGAGAGTCACCCTCACTTACGATCACAACGGGCTCCGATTGATGAGCGCACAAAATCTGCTCCGGATTGTCTCGGAAGGGGAAGAGGTGGATCTGATCAGCGGGTTCGACGCAATGAAGGTATTGGTGGACGACTACGCCAAGATCATCATCGAGCGCGATATCCATATCCTATCAGCCCAGCTTTGCTATCTGTTGTATCCGGCGAGTGAAGACAACCTCTCGTTTACATTGAAACCCGGATGGATATTTACGAGTTTTTCGAGTAAGGGCAGTTATTCGAGCTTCCGGATCGATATGGTCGACGCAGTGACCGGCGAACTCTATCCGGGCAGGTTTTAACCGTGATTGAGATCAAGAGTTAACAGTAATAATCATAACTTTGATCGATACAAGCAAATGACAGAAAATTGTGGCGAGTGATAAGTATGTCACACTTACACGTTGAAATTCGTATTACTAGTAAAGCGCTTTATTGCTGAGAAGACTAGTCGCACCATACTGAAAGGAGATAATCCCGTGGACAGAGTGAAGAGAACCAAGACGAGGTACATGTTGCTTGTGATCGCTTTTGTGATCACAATGATGTCAGCCAGTGTTGCAGCACTCGGATCCTTTTCGTTTACATTCACCCCGCCGATTGTCGGTGCAGCTCGAAATTCTGGTCTCGCTGCGACAAACGGTGCCCAAAATCCCTATATACAGCTAGATGGTTCAATTGCCCGTACAATATTTTGCTTTGTAAGGCTCGAAGGCACCGCCCCTTACACAGATAATGTAACAAACATAAATGATAACATCACGGATTGCAAAACCTACTTCTCGTACAACACAGGGTACGGCGGGCTTGGCCAATATTACATGATATTGGGACTACCGTATTACTACAACTTTCTTGAATATAGTTCATCCGGAGTCTTTCAGCCATAGAGCATGTTGACTCGGAGGGCAACCATCAGGTCGTCTCCTGATGGTTGCCCTTCCGAATCGATCTCCTCTACTAGCGACTTGGACTATTCTGTGGCTAAAGGAAGCGACGATATGAACAGGATGCAATCCACATGTCTGACCTTTGTGGTTCCCCTGTGCCTTTTGCTGACAGGGTGCCCTCAACCATCTGATATTGAGACGGGTCGCATTGAGAGTCCGGAGGCGTTCTACGAGCAGGTTACCGTTCCCGAGCGGTTGTACATCGATGTGGACTTCGAGCGGATGTCCACGTTGACGTCGGTGAAGCAGTACACCGGAGAAACGATGGATATGGATCAGGAAAAGCTTGTGAAAGCGTTTTTCAAAGATCGGTCCGTCGAGAAAAGCAGCTGGGCCGATGGCGTGACATATGCAGCCAAGGACGGAGATATCACCGAGTACTTGAACGTGGATGACGGAGGCGAGAGTTTCGGGACACCAACGGACGCTAAGGGAGGGTTCTATTATATCAAGATGATCGGAAATGACGATCCGAATAGGTGGGGTCAGGTCGCATGTCAGGATTTTAAATTTCAGAATGTGGCACAGAACGAAATCAACAGTGATTACAGATCGAAGACAGATCTAGGTTTTCTGCCGTATGATCAAACGGTTAATGCGATCTTCGATGTGTTGCATAAAGCGGACTTGCCGGATCTCGTAATCGATGAGACGTACTCTTTGGATCTTGCCACGATGACTGACCATTATCAGAAATTTTTGAAGGACAGGCTTGACAGGGGGGGGCTCAATGCTGCCGTCGAGCCCGAGGAATGGACGACGGAGGACGAATGCTACCTCTTCTCGTTGCAGCAGCTGGTCGGTGAACTACCAGTCGTCAATAAAGGATGGATGAAGCCGGAAGGCGCAACGACGTTTGACTACACGATGCCAGCCACCGGAGTCAAGCTCACATATGATCAAAACGGGATACGATATATTAACGAATATAACCTGCTTCGGATCGTCTCAGAAGGAGAACCGGTTGAACTCATCAGCGGATACGATGCGCTGAAGGCACTGGTGGATGAGTATGCGAATATTATCATAGAACAGGATATCCACATCGTCACAGCCCAGCTCTGCTACCTGTTGTACCCGGTGAGTGAAGATCAATTCTCATTTGCGTTGAAACCGGGATGGATTTTCTCGAGTCGCGCGGTAATTGGAGATCTCAATCTCACGGAGTATCGCATTGACGTGGTCGATGCCGTGACGGGCGACCTGCATCCGGGCAGGTTTTAGCCGTGAGAAGATGGATAGCCCTGCTGCGGATGGACCTTATCCGGGCGATGATTTCGGTCCGGTTTGTCTGGACGGTGCTGTTCATCTTTGTCGTCATGGAGATCAGCAGCTACGGATATATTGATCCGAGGGCACATGTCGATGTGTTTTATCTGCTTGGCGGCGCGATCGGGGCCAGCGGATCGAGTATCTTCCTGTTTTGCATCGCACCGATCCTGCCCTTCGGGACGGCCTTTGCGACCGATGTCGAAGACAAGGCGTACCCGTTCTGGATCGTTCGGACTGGAATCGCCGGGTACTCATCCAGCAAGTTTGTTGCAGCTGCCCTGTCAGGTTTTTTGTCGATCGCAGCTGGAATCGGGTTGTTCACGCTGATCATGTCGTTCTTCTTCCCTTTCTTTATCCAGATCAACAGCGGAAATCCCTACGTGGTGCTGCTGGAACACAACCAGCCAGGTGCCTATCTGGTGCTGATCATGATCCACTTTGGATTGTCGGGCACCTTGTTTGCCGGCGGAGCCATGGCCGTATCCGCCTATATTCCTAATAAGTTCAGTGTCGTTGCGATCCCGGTGGTCGTGTTCTGGGTCCTGATGCGGGTGACGAGCATCCCCGGCATCCCTGAAATCCTGCAGATCGGCATCATCGTACAGGCATTCACCGGCACGACCCCGTGGGCGGCCATGCTGAACAAGCTCGTGCCAACACTCCTGATTCTGATCGCCCTTTTCGGTCTCTTTCTGACTAAAACCAGACGAAGGATGTTGAACACATGACACACATTGCGAAGAACACACTGCTTTGCACATCCGTCAGTTTCCGGAAATGGG
The DNA here is from genome assembly GCA_012522285.1 of Clostridiaceae bacterium. GTDB lineage: Bacteria > Bacillota > Clostridia > Saccharofermentanales > UBA5734 > JAAYKS01. The sequence continues at coordinate 6,245 of JAAYKS010000030.1, forward strand.
CGGTGGACACCAAGCTTCTCGTGCTGGCAGTCCTGATCCTGACATTCAGCCTGAGCAACTACGTCGATATCGGCACCTATGCCCGAGCAGTCGGCGCACGGGTCAGTCCATGGTTGTTCCCGCATATATTGAATGCGGCGATTTTCGTGCCGCTATATGGGTGTTTTGCCATCCTGCTGTTCAGCGATGCCCCTTTCATCGACCGGCACATGCCGTTCCTGATCATCCGGACCGGCAGGCTGCCCTGGATTCTGGGCCAGATGCTGTACATCGTTCTGGCCTCGATCCTGTATTCGATCTTTCAGTATGCCTGCACCATCGTTGCATATCTGCATCGCCTGGAGTTGACCACGGACTGGGGTAAGGTGCTCCGGACACTGGCGTCCAATCCGATGAGCCCATACGACAAAGGGATACAGCTGACGGTCGGCGTCGACAACTCGATCATTGCTTCATACTCGGCAGTGGGAGCGACACTGCTCAGCCTGGGATTGTTTACGTTGATGACCGTTTTTCTGGGCATGCTCATCTTCTGCCTCAACCTGATCGCCGGAAAGATGACCGGAATCCTTGTCGCGGGGGTCTTGGCTTTTGTCTCCTATTTCAGTCTGGGGATCGGCCAGTTTCTGTTGGGTCCCAGGATTCTATTCTTCTCTCCTCTCAACTGGGGGAGCCTGCTATGCCTTACACGAACCGCTTCCGGTTCGTTGCCATCCATCGCCTATGCGGTGACGTTCTACATAGCAGGATCCTTGCTCATGGCCGGCCTGTCGGTCTGGGCTTTCCTAAGAAGGGATGTTGATATCGGCGAGGGCGTGGAATAAGTGAATGATCCATCCGGACCCTGGGCGGTACCGATAACAGAGGAGTGAACGGGATGGAATATGCAATCGAAGTCAAACACGTCAGCAAAGTGTTTCGGGATGTAAAGGCACTGAAGGATGTCGACGTTTCTTTCTCGCGCGGTCGGATCCACGGCATCATCGGTCGGAACGGGTCCGGGAAGACAGTTTTGTTCAAATGCATCTGCGGCTTCATGGCGGTGACCGAAGGAGAAATCCGGGTTGACGGAGAGCTTGTCCGTCCGTCCGTCGCTCAGAACATCGGGATCATCATCGAGAATCCCGGATTCATCGGCTCCATGAGCGGGCTCCGGAATCTGAAGATGCTGGCGGCCATCCATCGGCGTGTGGGTGAACGCGAGATCGTGGAAGTGCTCACACGCGTCGGTCTGGATCCCGGGATGAAAAAGCACGTACAGAAATACTCCCTCGGCATGCGGCACCGGTTGGGAATCGCGCAGGCGATCATGGAGAAACCCGACATCCTCATCCTGGACGAGCCGATGAACGGGCTCGACAAGCAGGGGGTCATCGAGATCCGGACACTGCTGAAGGAACTCAACGAACAAGGGGTGACCATCCTCCTGTCTTCGCATTATGCGGAAGACATCGAAGCGCTGTGTGACACGGTGTACGAGATGGAAGCAGGATCGCTTACGCAGGTGAGATAGCAGATTCGAGCCCGCTTGACACGGGCTCGAAAACAGATAAAGAAGCATTTGATGCGGGAGAGTTGAGTCTGCTAAACGACTTCCAACCAACTGGTTATAGATGTCAGGTGCCGATTCTAATGTAATGGGGACACGGTTTGTGTTTCACGCTCATTTTATATGAGGCACGGCAGCACATTGACAAATCTCTATCTCCCCGTTATTCTCATATAGAAACTCATCGATATCATCCATCGCCCGGGGAGAGCGCAGGCTTGTGCCGTCTTTCAGTGGTAAATAATTTACAAGGAGCCAACCATGCTGTCATCCGCAGATGCCGCCGTTTTGTTTAAAGCGTTGTCCGACGAGACCCGTCTCCGGATCGTTGAGCTGGTGGCGAGGGGCGAAAAATGCGCCTGCGACCTGCTGGAGGCGTTCCAGCTCACCCAGCCGACCATCTCCTACCACATGAAAATACTCTGCGACGCCGGACTGGTCCGCGCGCGCAAAGACGGGGCATGGATGCGCTATACGCTGGACACGCAGACAACAGAAGCGCTGGACAGATACCTCGCGGTCGCGACTCGTGCGGACATGTTGGCTCATGACGATAATTCCGCATGCGGTCCGTGTGCCTCCGCTCGTAAAGGGGAGGTGTGATCCGGATGGAAGGAATCAAGGCGTTCTTTTCCGGCCTCAATGACATCCTGCTCAAGATGACCTGGCTGTCCGATCTGTTTCGGCGTTTGGTCGAGGACGTGTTTGGTCTGTCCGTCGAGGAGCGGATCGGGGGCAGCATCCACTTTTTCCTCTACGACACGGTCAAGATCTTTCTCCTGCTGTCCGCGCTCATCTTTACCGTTTCCTACATCCAGAGTTTCTTCCCTCCGGAACGAACCCGCGCGATCCTGGGCCGGTTCAACGGCGTCGGTGCCAATCTGCTGGGCGCGCTGCTCGGCACGATCACGCCGTTTTGCTCCTGCTCTTCCATCCCGCTGTTCATCGGATTCACAAGCGCGGGACTGCCGATCGGGGTCACGTTCTCTTTCCTGATTTCCTCCCCGCTGGTCGACCTGGCTTCGATCCTGCTGCTCGCGAGTATCTTCAACTGGCGCATCGCGCTCGCCTATGTCGTGGTGGGCATCGTACTCGCGACCATCGGCGGGACCCTGATCAGCAAGCTCAAGCTGGAAAAACACGTCGAACCCTTTGTGTACGCCAACAAGCTGACCGAAGTAGACATGCCGGAACAAACCTTCCGCGATCGACTACTGTTCGCGCGTGACCAGGTGCGGGACATCGTCCACAAGGTCTGGCTGTACGTACTGATCGGCGTCGGGATCGGGGCCGCAATCCACAACTGGATCCCGGAAGATCTCATTACCGCGGTACTCGGAAGCAGCAACTTCTTCTCGGTTCCGCTTGCCACCCTCGCGGGCGCTCCGATGTACGCGGATATTTTCGGCACCCTCCCGATCGCGGAAGCACTGGTCGGCAAAGGCGTCGGGATCGGTACGGTGCTTGCGTTCATGATGGCGGTCACCGCGCTGTCGCTGCCCTCTATGGTCCTGTTGAAAAAGGTGGTGAAAACCAAACTGTTGGTGATCTTTGCCGGGATCGTCCTCGTCGGAATTCTGGTCATCGGTTACACCTTCAACGCGTTAAGCTACCTGCTTATATAAGCGTTACGGAGGAAGTATGCGAGAAAAAAAGAAAACAGAAGGCATCTCCTTTTTTGAAAAATACCTGACGCTCTGGGTCGTGCTCTGCATGGCTGCGGGCGTCCTGATCGGGAAATACCTGCCCGCGGTGCCCGACTTTCTCGGACGGTTTGAATATGCGCAGGTTTCGATCCCGATCGCGCTTCTGATCTGGCTGATGATCTACCCCATGATGATGAAGGTCGATTTTGCCAGTATCCGGGGCATCCGCCGGAATCCCAAAGGGCTCTATGTCACATGGGTCACCAACTGGCTGATCAAGCCCTTTACGATGTACGCGATCGCCTGGTTCTTTTTCTTTGTGGTATTCCGGCCGTTGATTCCGGCTTCTCTTGCGCAGGACTATCTCGCGGGCGCTATTCTGTTGGGAGCGGCACCCTGTACCGCGATGGTGTTTGTCTGGAGCCATCTCACAAAGGGCAACGCCGCCTATACCGTCGTACAGGTGGCAACCAACGATCTCATCATTCTGTTCGCGTTCACCCCCATTGTTGCGCTGCTGCTCGGCATCTCGGGTATCTCGATCCCCTGGGACACCCTGCTGCTGTCGGTTGTGCTGTTCGTGGTCATTCCGCTGGCAGGCGGCGCACTGACGCGCCACCATGTGGTGAGCCGCAGGGGGCTGGAATACTTTACCCGTTCGTTTATTCCCCGTTTCGGGAATGTCACGATCATCGGACTGCTGCTCACGCTGGTGATCATCTTCTCGTTCCAGGGGGACGTCATCCTCGGCAACCCACTGCATATTCTGCTGATCGCGATCCCGCTCACCCTCCAGACGTTTCTGATTTTCTTTATCGCATACCTTACAGCCCGTAAATTGAAGCTGTATCATTGCATCGCGGCGCCGGCCGGTATGATCGGGGCGTCCAACTTCTTCGAACTGTCGGTCGCGGTCGCGATCTCACTGTTCGGTCCCGCCTCCCCTGTCGCGCTCGCGACCATCGTCGGGGTGCTCGTGGAGGTCCCGGTGATGTTGACCCTGGTCCGTATTGCCAATCGAACGTCACATTGGTTCCCGCCAGAGCCGGAAGAATCCGGTATGCTATCATCAGCGGACCGGTAACCGGTTCCAACAGGAGGTACGCGTATGGCACGCATCGAATATCAAACGGAGAATGAACAGAAAGTCACGGACGCCAAAGTGAGCGGTGACGAGATGGACCAGATGGTGGAAGCGCTGCTGGGTCTGGATCTCGACGATGAGGACGGTGTCTCCTGCGGCAGCGGATGCGCCGGGTGCCGCGGATGTGGTTCCTGGCGATGACGGGTGACCGCCGCCTAATGTTCAATACATAAATAAAAAACAATGGGAGGTCCAGGAATGGAAATCAAAGTGGTCGGATCCGGATGCAAAAACTGCAAAAATCTGCTCAAGAACGCCGAGGAGGCGGTCCGTGAAAGCGAATCGGACGCCACGATCACCTATGTGACCGACATGGCCGACATCCTCGCGACCGGCATCCTGCGGACGCCCGGCTTGATCATCGACGGTAAAATCAAGTCGATGGGACGGGTGACATCCGCCAAAGAAATCCGGCAGATGATCGCAGACGAGGCGTAACGCGCGTCGACCCGCGACTTTCCCCGTCGGGAGAAAGGAACGAGCCATGACAAAAGTCGCCTTTATCTGTGTCCACAACTCCTGTCGCTCTCAGATTGCCGAGGCACTCGGGAAACATCTTGCCTCGGATGTGTTCGAGAGTTATTCCGCAGGGACCGAAACCCGTCCCCGGATCAACCCGGACGCGGTTCGGCTGATGAAACAGCAGTACGGGATCGATATGGAGGCGACTCAGTATTCCAAATTGATCGAGGACATTCCGCCTGTCGATGTTGTGGTGACGATGGGCTGCAATGTGGAATGCCCCTATCTGCCGTGCAAAAAACGCATGGACTGGGGGCTGGAGGACCCGACCGGGCAGGGGGACGAGGTGTTTCTCGCAACCATCCGGACGATCGAGGA
>JAAYKS010000252.1 GCA_012522285.1 Clostridiaceae bacterium
CAGGTGATGCCTGTTCCGCCCGCGGCAGTCGCGGGAGCGGGCGAAAAGGGCGGCCGGGAAACGACACGCACGCGCCCATCCAAGGCCGCTGACAAAGGCGTGATCGTGAAAGGCGTCGAGAACTGCCTGGTCCGATTGTCCCGGTGTTGCAATCCGGTACCTGGAGACGAGATCGTCGGGTATGTCACACGCGGGCAGGGCGTCGCGGTCCACCGCACCGATTGCAGCAACGTCCGGCAGCTCCTGCGGGACTCGTCTGGCAGTGTGCGGGACGCAGAGCGCGCCTCCCGCCTGATCGACGTAACCTGGGCGGAGGAGGAGACCGGTGCCACCTACCAGGTGGAACTCCGGATCACCGCGCTCGACCGCCGGCATCTGCTGGCGGACATCTCCAACGCGATCGCAGACGAGAAGATCTCCATCCTCTCCGGTCAGTTGACCGCGATGAAGGACGTGACCGCCACGATCAAGATGCTGGTGGAGGTCAACGGCCAGAACCAGCTGGACCGGGTGATCGGCCGGCTCAAAGCCATCCGGGATGTGCTGGATGTTCGCCGCAGCGGGTGATCAGCAGGATCGGCGGGCAGCAGATGCGCATGGATGCCCAAATCGCAAAAATTTACCATAAAGTGTAGAATAGTTTCATTCGACAGTTCCAAGCCTGTCGTATGATGGTTTCAGGTGTGCGGTAGAGGCAACTCCGGCGCACGCGAAAATGGACATAGGCAAATACCGGGGGCGACCCCCGGTCGGTGGTGCATGAATTCTGCGATGGATGTCGGGGCGGCCAAACAGGCCGCCGAGGACTATGTCGAGGCGACAGGTGTCGGTTGCATGGTGATCGGCCCGGACGGCTGTCGTTTGCACGCGGTATTTCCGGATGCGGCGCAACGGGCGGTATGCGACCTCGCCACAGCTTTATTCCCGTTGGACACCTCCCGCGAAGGGCTGCCCGAAGGCGGGATCTGCGCGGAATCTCATCTTTACGGGGCCTGCCAGTCCCGGCGGTTCGGCGGGGAGTACATCCATTTTTGCCCGATGGGGCTGGCCTGCTGGACGTCGCCGGTCATGGTGGACGGTGTGCTCGCGGGCGCGCTGTCCGGCGGCCCGGTTCACATGCTCGACCCGGATGAGTTTCTCGCCGAGGAACTGGTCTGCGGGGCGCAGGCCGGACTTCGGCAAAGGGAGGCGGTGGCCCGGCGGTTGCGCGATCTGCCGGTGGTGGAACCCGCGCGCGTATCCAGTCTCAGCCGGATGCTGCGCCATGTTGCCAAAAGCCTTTCCGACGCGAGTTACGACGAAGTGGAGTCAGCCGGCCGTTCCGCGGACATCCAGTCCCGCATCTGGGAACGGATGCATTTTTTGAAAGTGTTCGGCGGTGCGGAGGACGACCGGTCCTACCCGTTTGAAAAAGAAGGGGAACTCCTGCACCTGATCGAAGTGGGGGACCGGAACGGCGCGCAGCGCCGGCTCAATGAGCTGCTCGGCACGATCTTTTTTACGCGGGGCGGGGACATGCCGACACTCAAAGCCCGGATTGTTGAACTGACGGTACTGCTCTCGCGCGCGGCGATCCGGGGCGGTGCCGACGCGGGCCGGATCTTCGGCATGAACTACGGTTATCTCGACCGCATCGCCGGATTCGAGACGGTCGACGAACTGGCCGGCTGGCTGTCGGGGGCGATGAACCGGTTTACGGAACAGGTCTTCCGGCTCCAGGATGTGCGGAATACCGACGTGGTGTTCAAGGCGGTCAACCACATCCGGCGCAACTACGGCCGACGGCTGACGCTGGAGGAAGTCGCGGCCAGCATACCGCTGAGCCCGATGTATTTTAGCCGGGTGTTCAAAGACAGTACTGGTCTGAACTTTGTCGCATATGTCAACCAGGTCCGGGTGGAGGCGGCAGGCCGCCTGCTTCTGGACGGAGAGCTCCCGATCTCCGACATCTCCGCGATGGTCGGATTTGAGGGGCAG
>JAAYKS010000031.1 GCA_012522285.1 Clostridiaceae bacterium
ACGATGGCCAGGCAGAGTGAAAAGGTCGCTCCCAGCAGCAGCACGGACACGGTTTTTGAATGCATAACCTCAATCCTCCTCGTCTCTATGGAACAGTTTAATTAGCTTATTCGGAATCCTGCGGGACCGCTTCCCCATCCGGATCATCCGTCCAGGTCAGCAGATCGCCGGGTTGGCAATCCAGCGCCCGGCACAAAGCATCCAGTGTGGAGAAGCGGATAGCCCGGGCGTGCCCGTTTTTCAGGATGGAAAGATTGGCGAGTGTCAAGTCGACGCGGGCAGCCAGTTCGGTCAACCCGATCTTGCGGCGGGCCATCATCACATCCAGATGGACGACAATCGGCATGTCACATCTCCTACACAGTCAGGTCGTTTTCGCTTTTAACGACATATGCCTGACGGAATACCTCCGACAGGATCAGCGCGGTCAGAACCAGGATCAGAAACAACGCGCAGCAGAACATGGTCAACAAGGTATTGTAGGTGGCGATCTTTACCGCAAATACCCCTACCAGCACACCAAACGAACAGCCTACACGGCGAAACGACACCGACTGCCCGGCCGCAAACGGTTCGTTGCGTTCCATGCGCCGCAGAATCCGGTGGCGTGCGAATAGGAGCCAGGCGGTGGACAGTCCGGATACATACAGAAAGCCCAGGTAGAACGGATAGCTTGATTCCGGCAGGTCCGACGGGTATTCTGAGCGCAAGGTGCTGTCCGGCCCGTTTCCCTCGACCTGGACTTCCAGTTGCTGTAGCAGTGTCGGGTTTTCATAGACCGCCTGCAAAAGCCAAGGCAAGAGAAGCAGCGCCAGGATATTGAGGAACAGCAACAGGTCGACGACGATGCGTAAGAACGATGACAAACTGCGCTTCCCCGTGATCAGCATGGTCTATGTACCTCCAACCGATGGTTTCCATGTCCGTTATACCACGGGACATTGCGAAAAACAATAAAAATTTATCGCTAATCGATAAAATTCTTTACTAGGGGGCATTTTCATGGAAAACACAACACTGGAAAAGGCCAGAGACTATTTCGGACGCGACCGGTATGCGGCGATGTCCGGATTTGTGATCGAATCCGTGGAAGGCGATGCGGCGACGGTCACATGTGACATCCAGGACTGTCATCTCAACGCCGCAGACACCGTAATGGGCGGGGTTCTGTTTGCAATGGCGGATTTTGCGTTTGCTGTCGGATGCAATGCCGCCTGGTTAAGAGGGACCGGATCCCGCACTGTCGCTGCGGATTGCCACATCCAATTTCTCAAAGCAGCGCGGCAGGGCCGGTTGACCGCACGGGCAATTCCACTCCAAAACGGGCGCAAACTGGGGTTTTACCGGGTTGAAGTGACGGACGATGCCGACCAGCTCATCGCGGTCATGCAGAGCGCGGGGTGTCGCACGGAGTAAGCAGGATCTCCTGGGATGTGAAGAGCCGCATTCTTCCGTTCCTCTCCGATCCACTCCACAGGACTCGAAGACACGTCACGACCAGATCGGATCACGATCTGGTCTATTTATTTTATGAACACATCTGTCAGGTGGACACATTAAAAATATCAGGTTTGATAATGACGTTATTGCAGGACACGGTATATGGCATCCTGTCACTCAACAAACCAAGAACAATAAAAAAATATTTGGTGTTAAGTGGCATTTTGTCATAAAATGTTGTTGACACCCACTCAACACTGCCGTATGCTGTAACACGAATGCTACAAAAATGAAATCAAATCGCAAAAAGCAAACTGCGCGAAAGCGCATGTGCGCAAAGCCAGGAGTCTACGACGGCCGTACGGTCGTTATGACAGTCCGGTTGCCGAACGGAGGCAACCAGACTGTCGTTTTTTGTGTGAGTGGCCGTTGGGGGGCAGCATTCGGTTCTTTCTCGGTCGGATCCTGTATGTACGATGGGTTTCGGCCGTCCTCTAACAGGACCGCCCCGATCCAGTCATAAACATCCACTACCATCCGTAAATTCTTTGATATGCGTTTTGAGGTGGCTTTATGAAAAAGTACGGCTCGATGAACCTGGCGTCCCGTTTCCTGTCGATTGTTTTATTGATTGTTTTGGTGTTGGGGGTTCTTCCGGTCGGTGTACGTGCGGCGGACGCATATCCGACGGACACCCGCTACGAGGATGTAGAGGCATTGCGGGTCAGTGTCTGTTCCGATCTGCACCTGACCGAGGTGGCGGCCAATCGTTCCTGGTTTGCGCGATATCTGAGGGCGGTCAAGGACGACTATGATCCGCAGCTGTTGATCATGTGCGGCGATCCGCTTACCTCAAGCTATTCCGATCCTGGAGATACGGAGTATGACGGGGCTTTTACGGGCGTCGTCTTCTCCAATGTGTATGAAGAGGTCCGGGCGGTGGTCAATCACTACCTTGGAGACGATTCGGAATTTCCCATCATTTTGACGTCCGGAAACCACGATTCGGATCCCGGAGATTCCTATTATGCAAACTACTCCGGGTTTTCCAGCTATTATGGCGTGGTTCCGACCGAGTATTTTGACATCTTTATGTTCGGAGCGGCACCGGGAGCCTACCAGGTGTTTTCGGATGCGCAGATCGCAGCGCTGGATGCCTATCTCAACGGCAGATCGGACAAATCTCGACCGGTATACGTCACTTCCCACTTTCCGATCGATGCCAATCGAGGTCGCGACGCCAGCAATGCGCAGGCAGTCAAGGACGTGCTGGCAAAGTACGATCAGCCCGCTACGTTTTTATGGGGTCACGACCACAACGAGACATATGCCTTCGATTTGGCTGTGCTGATCAAGGAGTATGCCACCTATACGACCGCCAACGCGGGATCCAACTACTACAGGGGAACACAATCGTATTGCCAGGGGTTGTACCTGACACTCGACCCTGCGGAGGATACCCTCAAGTACACGGTGGTCCATATTGACGCGAGTGAGTCGATCACACGGCTCGAGATGACACAGGAGTTGGAGATCAAAGACAATGCGCAAGCTCCGGTCATCACGTTGCAGCCCGCCGGTCAGACAGTCGGCATCGGCGATCCGGTCACGCTGTCCGTTGGCGCTACGGTGGATCGAGGGATTTTGTCGTACCAGTGGTATGCCAACGCCATCGCCAACCCAGCCGAAGGTACCTTGATTTCCGGCGCAACAGAAGCGGCTTATGCGGTGCCAACCGATACGCTCGGGACAGTCTACTACTATTGTGAGGTCACCAATACCGACGATCTGGCCCAGGACGACAAGGTGACTATGCGTGCGAGTCAGACGGCCCGTGTGAGTGTGATCGACTCCGAAGCGGGGTGGGATGGTACGGTCGCAACCGGGTACACCGGCGGTTCCGGTACCGCGATGGATCCGTACCTGATCTCCTCGGGAGCGGAGCTGGCTTATCTTGCACAGCAGGTAAGCGAAGGAATCGATTATGCGGATGCCCATTTCCTACAGACGGCGGATATCCGGTTGAACAACCTTCCCTGGACTCCTATCGGGGAGTATCTCGGGTATAACAGTTCGGACAACAAACCGTTCTCCGGAACCTATGACGGGGACGGACATATCATATATGACATGCAGGTCAACGTGGCGGTCGGCTCGACGTCCGACATCAACAAAAACGCAGCTCTCTTTGCCTATATGGATGGATCTGTGAAGAATCTGGGGTTGGTCGACGTGGACGTCTCCGCTTCCAGTGACATCGGAAACGCCTATGCAGGGGGCATCGCGGGCTACCTTGGTTCGGCGGAGGAAACGCCCGGGAGCATTGTCAACTGTTTTGTGACCGGCATCGTCGATGCCGGAATCACGACCACGGAAGAGAACACACGCACTATGGCGGGTGGTATTGCCGCGAACCTCAACTATGGGACGATCACAAACTGTTATGCCGCGGTGACAGCCGACATCAGCCACGTGACATCCGAACCCTCTTCCATGTCCGGAGCTGGAGGTGTGATCGGGTATCGAAGCAATGGCAGCTGTGAGAATTGCTATTGGAATACGGAACTGACCTTGTCCGGGGGCGTGCAGTCGAGCGAGGTGTTGGCCGGGGTGACCGGGATGACCGGTGCAGAGATGCAGACACCGGCATTTGTAGCACAACTCACCGCAAATGCGGGAGCGGGGAAGGCCTGGATGGCCGATCCGGGCGGACTCAATGCCGGGTACCCGATCCATGAGCGCGCGATTCCGACTGAAGACGCAGAAAAACCGGTCTTCCTTGCCCAACCTGCCGATCAATCCATTTTGGCGGGAACAACCGCGACATTGAACGTGGATGCCCATGTGGATCGGGGTTTGTTGACCTATCAGTGGTTTTGGAGTGCGATCAACAGCAACCAGAACGGGGTCATGATCCCTGGTGCCACACAGGCTGCGTATCCGGTACCCACAGGTGCGGTTGGCTCCATCTGCTATTACTACTGCGTTGTCACCAATACGGACGAAGAGGCGGCTGGTGCCACAACCGCATCCGCTGTCACCCGGGCGGCGCGGATCGACGTGACCGCTTCGACTGTACCATGGGACGGTAGTATCGCCACCGTGTTCGCGGGGGGATCGGGGACAGAAGAAGAACCTTATCTCATATCGAATGGAGCGGAGCTCGCCTATCTGGCGCAACAGGTGAACGCCGGGACCGCGTTTTCCAACACCTTTTTCCGACAGACGGAAGACATCGATCTGGATGGGCGGGAATGGACACCGATCGGACGATATATCGGGAGTAGTAATAGTGGAAACAAGCTGTTTTCCGGTACTTATGACGGGGATGGGTACACCATTTCCAATCTCAATATTGACATTCGGATAGAATCGTCGACCGATGCAAACAAAAATGGTGCCTTGTTCGCCTACATCGACGGAGTCGTGCAGAATCTGGGTCTGATCGGCGCGCAATCCGCAGTCAGCAACAGCTCTGGAAACGCTTATGCCGGAGGCATTGCGGGGTATTTGGGAACCAGTACAAAAATGGGTCACATCAAAAATTCCTATGTGCGGGGATCCGTCTCCGCGACTATTACCTATTCATCTTCCTCCGCGTGTGTCATGGCCGGCGGAATTGCCGCGCATCTGAACAACGGAAGTCTCGTCAATTGCTATGCCGCGGTTACTGCAACCATCAGTTACGCATCCTCTGTCTCTAGCCGAAAAGGGGCAGGTGGTCTGATCGGATATCTCTCCGACGGAAGTCTTGAAGACAGCCATTGGAACACTGAAATGACGACGATCGCCGGAACAGACGGCGACACCTCGATTCTGGATGGAACGAATGGAAAAACGCAGGCGCAAATGCAGGAAGTGGCGTTTGCAACTGAACTGAACGCACAGGCGGGGGCACTCAAGTCCTGGATATCGGATCCAGCCAGTCTCAATGGCGGCTATCCGATCCACCTTCGTACCGTCGAAACGACGCATGCACAAATTCCGGTCATTGACACGCAACCGACCGACCAGTCAATCGCCATAGGGGGTGCTGCGACAT
>JAAYKS010000253.1 GCA_012522285.1 Clostridiaceae bacterium
AAAAACCGGCAGCGATGCCGGTTTTTCTATAGGGGGAGAGGCGGATCAATCGGACCAGATCCCGAGGTTGAGGGATTTGGCATCCCGCTCCGCTTCGTCAAGCAGGGACTGCATCGCGGTGTCGGGCGGATAGGATTTGACGTCCGCGAGGCCCTCCAGCGCCAATTGCCGGTTCACAAACGTCCCGTCTTCCAGGTAGATATAGCGCAGCAGCCGGTCGTAGGTATCCCGGTCGGACTTGTCCCGCAGGAGTTGGACAGTACGCCCCTCGACCAGCGAGGCGAGCCGCGCGCTCGCTTCCTGCGCGAATGGTTCGCCGGATTTGCCCTCACCGGGCATTTCCGGTGCGTCGATCCCGATCAGGCGGATACGCTCGCGACGGCCGTCGACTTGCGCGATCAGGGTATCCCCGTCGACGACCCGTTCCACTTGCGCGAGTTGTGCCCCGACTTCGGTTTGTCTCCCGGTCGTTTGCTGTGTTCCGGTCGGATCGCCCGTTTCCGGCGTTCCTCCCTGAGAAGAGACGATCCATACCACCGCGGCAACGAGCAACAGAAGCAGAGGTAGCAATCCCCCTCGGTAGGAAGGCTTGTGTGGCTTCACGACAGCGGCTTTCTGGCCAGATGCAGGTCCATCGTGTCGTGGATACGGATGCAATCTCCGTATTCCAGGATCAGATCCCGCAGTTCAGCTTCAAATGCCGCTTTTTGCTCCGGCGGCCGGCTGCGATGGTCGGAATAGGTGTTGAGCAGCGCGAGGTACTCCTCCGCACGAAACGCACGCTCCGCCTGATAGACATGACACTCGGTCTCAATAAAGCCGAACCGGGCCAGCGTACTCTGGATACGGCGGTACCGTACGTCGTCTTCTTCCGGTTCCGAAGCACGGGTGAATCCTTCGGCATATTTTGCGTACAATTCCTGGACTTTCGCGTGCAATTCCTGCACCTTCGAGGGGCCGGGCCGGTTCCAGAACAACGCCACAGTTCCGCCGGGGCGAAGCATCCGGAAAACCGCGGGATAGCCGATTTCGTCCGGGATCCAGTGGAACGCAGTGGCGGAATAGACCAGATCGATGCTGTCCTGAGGGCATTCAAACGCCTCAAACGCAACGTTGCGAACTTCGAAAAGCGGCTGGCCGCGGTATTTGGCAGCGACATAGGACGCGAGCTTACCGCCGAGTTCGATCGCGGTGACGCGGCACCCGGTCGCGAGGATCGGCTCTGTAGCCTGGCCGGTGCCGACGCCGATCTCGACCGCGTGGGAGCGGGTGTCGAGCGACGCATACCGGGCCAAGTCGGCGAACAACTGCGGACAGTACCGGGGACGCCAGCGGTCGTAGTTTGTGGTGTCTTCGTCAAAGCGCATACGCAAATCCATGGTTTACCACCTCCGAAAGAAAAGTATGGCATATCGTTTCAGCATAGTGAAGAGAACAAAGAAGAGCGCTTTCGCAGCGGCTCGACCTGTCATGCCCGATCTTTCTATCTATCCCACACCGGGTTCGCTTCCGGCGACCTCATATTTGCCCATTTTTCAATTGATAAAAAAAGATCTATTTGGTCATTTTTACCCTTGACACCATGAGAGAAGGGTTGTAAGATTTGAATCGATAAAGAAATATCGATAAAAGACTATCGGTAGTTTCCGCACAAACGGAAAACAGGTCGGAACAACCGGCCGAAAGACAGGAGGCGCATATGACAGAGAATAGAAAACCCCCAACCGCGTCGGAAATTGTCATCCCGGAACCGACATTGCGCCGTATTCCAATGTATTACCAGTATCTCAAGCGCAAACAACAGGACGA
>JAAYKS010000254.1 GCA_012522285.1 Clostridiaceae bacterium
ACGGAGGAGTCCTCGACTCCCGCTGCGATTGTCCTTACGATGGCGGACGCTACTGTAAACACCAGGTGGCGGTCTGGATGGTGTTGCGCGACCAAAGAACAGAGACGGACAGCGACGAAATGGAGGCAGCGTCGCCTCCGGAACTCCGGACTGTATTGCGACGCCTTACCAAAGACAGTTTGGTCGATCTGGTTTGCCGGCTCTCAGATGAAACCGACGGTTTGGAAGAGAGGTTGATCCTGCAATTCGGAGCTCGAACAGACGAAGAAAAGATCAGGCAGGCGCGACAGATCATCCGGCACACGCTCCGCAATGCGACCACACGGGGGTTCATCCAGTATCGCTCAGCACGTAGAGCTGTCGAAGGCTCCAATCAAGTACTGGAAACAGCGCAAACGGCATACGAGCAGAAGCAGTACCTGCTTGCAGGTCGGTTGGCGTTATTGACGCTGGGGATCATGGTAAAGACTGTTCAATTTACAGACGACTCCGATGGATTGTTAGGTGATGTCATCGAAGCATCATTGAAGCTGCTTCATATGATCGGGCAAGCTACAGACCGGCAGGAAAAGGAGAGCCGGGAACTGGTTCGCCTTCAGCTGGACGAAGCTTCCCACGAACGGTATGACGGATGGCCGGACTGGCGTCTGACACTGTTGAGGAACTGCGGGCTGCTTGTGTCTGATCCATCTATGCGTGCCAGGCTGGAAAAACAACTGGATCAAATGGCTGGCGACGCTGACCCAAATGAATGGAGCAGTGTGTATCTGGCAGAGCAAATCGGAGAAACCCGATTGGAACTGGTGGATCGTCTCGATGGGCCAGAAGCCGCTTCGAGATACGTGCGCGAACACTTGGAACTGCCACGGTTTCGGGAACGAGCGATCCGGGAAGCGCTCCAGAACGACAACCCGGCAGATGCCATCCGCCTGGCCGAAGAAGGAATGCAAAAGAAAAGCCGGAGAGCAAGAAGCGACACCGGCTGGGAGGAATACATTTATCTGGCATTGGAGAAACTGGGCCAAAAAGACAAATTGCGCGAGATGGCAAGATCGTTTGTTCTCAACGGGGACGAGTCGTATCTGGAAAATCTACAAGCGCTCTACCCTTCAGACGAGTGGCCCTCTGTGTTTCGCGATATTGTTGAAACGCTCGCGTCCGATCCGTATCCGCCCTCGTGGTATCCAGCTATGCTGATTGCCGAGGGCGAATTAGGAAAATTGATGGAGTTTGTGCGCAAAAACCCGGAACAATTGACCCAATATGCGGCCCATCTCTTCCCATCGTTTTCTGTGGAAATTCTTGTGATGTTTCAGAGCCGTATTCGCAGCCAGGCCGCCCAGGCGCATGACCGAAGATCCTACAGAAAAGTGGTGGCTTTGATTCGGGCCCTGTACCAGGCCGGTGCCACGGTGGAGGCTGTGGCAATCCGGGACGAGTTGTACGAAACCTATGTGCGTCGCCCCTCCTTCCGGGAGGAACTCATGAGGATGAAAGGATGATATACGGTTGCGGCTCCATCAGAGGCGGTGAAATGTGACATTCTCATGGACTACCCTTTCTCTCCGGCAGTAAAGTGAAAGCACATATTCGATCTGTTCATCAGAAGGGGGGATTACGATGGAGGCATTTCCAGCGGTTTTAAATGGCATCGCAAATCCGGCGCACCGCGCCCGGATAGAAGAAGTGCTAGCATGGGTGGCCGGCCGGTTTCCCCAGCTGGGCACACGGGTCGCCTGGGGCCAGCCCATGTTTACGCACCACGATACCTTTATCTTGTCTTTGAAACCCTCAAAAAAGCACTTGGGGATCGTGCCGGAAACGTTGGCGATCGAGCATTTTGCCGACCGCATCGCGGCCGCCGGATACGAGTCGACCCACATGATCATCCGCATCCCCTGGGACAAGCCGGTGGACTACGCGCTTCTGGAGGCCCTGATCGAATATAACATCCGGGACAAAGCGGACTGCAAGACGTTCTGGCGGGCGTCCTGACACAAAAAGCGGCGGCTCCGTAGGGAAACCGCCGCTTTTCATGTTGATCAACCTGGAATTATTTGGTTTCGACGAAATCGGTAAACCGCGGCTTCAGGCCGAATTCGACTTCGAGGAACCGGTCGGCGAGGTGGAGCCACTCGTCCGCGCCCGCGGTGACCTGCATCGGGTGCTGCGCTCCCAGTCCGGTACCCGTTCCGAATCCGTGTTTCGCGTCCGCGAATACATGCAGCTCGGTGACGATGTCGTCTCCCAGCGAGTCGGTGAATTCGAGAGTGCTGTGGAATGCGAGGTCGTCTTTGGCCCCGACGACAATGAACAGGGAAGGCACGTTCGGGTTGCCGCGGTGCAGGGTTCCGAATGCCCCGTAGACGATCATGGCAGCTTCGCAGTCCCCGTCCAGCCGGTCGATTTCATCGGGCACGTATCCCTTGTGGATCGCGTCCGGGGTGATCCGTCCGTAACACCGCTCGATCATCCCGATGATTGTGGCGCCGCCGCCCGAGAATCCGACCGGGGCGATGTGGTCGATCGCGCCGATCCCGTATTGTTTCGCGTGATGCCGGAGGTAGCGGATGCTGCGCTGCAGATCCAGACTCGAGTCGATCGGCTCCCAGGGCGCGACCCGGCGCTGGAGAATGAACGCGTTATATCCCATGCGGTTGAACGCCTCCGCGATCGGGTATCCCTCGTTTTGGTTGTATCGCTGGGCAAACCCGCCGCCCGCCACCACGAGAATGTTCCCCTTGACCGCAGTCTGGTCGGGCAGCAGATAGGGGAGCAGGAAGGGCCGGAACTCCGGATAATCGAACTGGTAATAGAAGTCATACCGGTCCGCGTTCGCGGCTTCGGGCATCTGGTCGCCCCAGATGTACCACACCGCCTGCTCCGGGTCGGGGACTGCGAGCTGGAGTTTGGCGCGCAGCGCACGGACTTCCTCCACAATCTGCATCACATTGTCGTCCACGGGTTGCGCGGAGGCTTCGACATGGAAGAGCAGCGGAATCGCTTTGATATAGTAGGGAACAAACGTCTCCGGGGTGTACAAGGGAGCCCGGGAGGTGATGAACTTGGCTTCTCGTGTCTCCTTCAGAAAAGCATCCGTAGCGGCTTTTTCGGAATCGTCCCAGGGGGTCCATCCCGCATAGAGCGGACCTTCGAACGCGAGGATCTGGGCATCCGTCAAAGGGCGGGTGCACGCCGGATCTTCGTACCAGCCTGCAAAACTGTAACCGTACCGGGCGATGCGGGGCGCACGGAACGTGTTGCCCAGAAACAACCTCCGGGTCACGGGCGGGAGGTTGTCGTGGTTGGGATCGAGGGTCAGGGTCTGGCGTTTGTTGGGCATGGCGTCCTCTTTCTCCTGCGGCGCGTCGCAACGCGTGTCGATGGACGGTGCGCGACGGCAGGTTTTATTCTGTATATCTTCTCCTAGGCTACCCCCATCGAAAGACAGTTTCAACCGGACAGGGGAGCAGATGAGGATTGTTTGTCGCTCGATTCCTATGGAAATCTCAGAAGGAGAGAGTATACTGTATTTACCTTAGAGGTAAATGGAGCGGGAAGTGCAGATCAGGTATCGGTCCAAAAAAGGGAAGACAAAAACCATGTTGCAAAGCCGAAACACCATCGCAGTTCCTCCCGGATCTTCCGTCAGAGAGATCCTGGAAGAGCGGCAGATGACACAAAAAGAATTCGCCATCCGCATGGGGTTATCTGAAAAACACGTCAGTCACTTACTCAATGGAAAAACCGAGTTGACGCACGATGTGGCGTTACGCCTCGAGTCGGTTCTGGGAGTGCCCGCCGAATACTGGAATCGGCTGGAAGCCATTTATCGTGAGCGAATCGAACGTGCTGTGAGAGAAAATGAACTGGACAGCGACCTGGAGATCGCCCGCCGGTTTCCATATGCCAAAATGGCGAGTCTGGGATGGATCGAACCGACAAGAGATCTCAAAAAAAGAGTCCTCCGGCTCCGTTCTTTTTTCGAGGTGGTTCGACTCGACCTTCTGGACTCCCTGCGGATTCCCGGGATCGCGTATCGTCTTGCTGGGACCGGGGACAAGCATGCATACACGGTCGCAGCCTGGAGCCAGAAAGCGAAAATCGAGGCAAGAAAAATCGCATGTGCGCCGATCGATCTGCCCACGTTGCGGCGTAGTATACCGGAACTCCGCCTGTTGGCAACACACGACCTGGAAGAGGTCCATGACAGGCTGATCTCCCTCTTGTCCGGTTGTGGAGTCGCATTTGTGTTGCTGCCTCACATCGACGGATCCTTCCTGCACGGTGCGTCCTTTCGGGACGGTGGGAAGGTGGTGCTGGGGATGACCGTTCGCGGTCGGGACGCCGACAAGTTTTGGTTCAGTCTGATGCATGAGATATGTCATATCGTCTGTGGACACATTGATGGCGGCATCGAGGAGGAGCAAGCGGAACAGGAAGCCGATCGTTTTGCGTGTGATACGCTGATCCCGCCCGAACAATATGAGGAGCTGCTTCAGAGGACGATCGACACAGCAGCCATCCGATCGTTTGCCAGAAAGATCCATACGGATCCCGGCATCGTGGTCGGCAGGCTGCAGAAGGAGGGGATCTTGCCGTTCAACCGCTACAATGAACTAAAGCGCCAGATCCGCTTTCCTTTTGAGGCCGAGTCCATGGGAGGTGTGACATGACCCTCCGGCAACTGCGCTACTTCATCGAAATCGCCAACCGCGGCTCCATCACTGAGGCTGCCCGACGGCTGTTTGTCTCCCAGCCCAGCCTGTCCGCTGCCCTGCGCGAGCTGGAGGCGGAGGCCGGCGTCGAGCTGTTGTTGCGTTCTCCGCGCGGGATTGCGCTCACCGACGAGGGTGTGGAGTTTCTCCGGTACGCCCGCCAGGTCGTGGAGCAGGCGGACTTGCTGGAACACCGTTATGCCGGAGGCCCCGCCCCACGCCGTATGTGTTCGATTTCGACCCAGCATTATGCGTTCGCGGTCGACGCACTGGTCCGGCTCATCCGACGCGGCGATGCGGAGGAATACGAGTATACCCTGCGCGAGACCCGCACCCACGAGATCATCGAGGACGTCCGTACGCTGCGGAGTGAAATCGGGATCTTGTATCTCGACGATTTCAACCGGCAGGTGATCGAAAAATTTCTGCGCGAAAGCCGATTGGATGTTCATCCGTTATTCTCCGCCCGGCCGCACGTATTTCTCGGCGTACAGCACCCGCTCGCGGACCGGAGCGAACTCCTGCTGGAAGACCTCGCCGATTCTCCCTATCTCTCCTTTGAGCAGGGGGAGTACAATTCGTTTCATTTCTCCGAGGAAATCCTGAGCACCGCCCGGCATAAAAAGTCCATCCGCGTGAGCGACCGCGCGACCCTGTTCAATCTGCTGGTCGGACTGGATGGTTTCACGGTATCGACCGGGATCCTGAGCCCTGCGCTCAATGGAGATCGGATTGTTTCGATCCCTCTCCGGTCGGAGGAGCTGATCCATGTCGTATGGATTGCCCAGCGGCAGGCGCGGCTCAGTCGTCAGGCAGAAGCGTATGTATCGGAACTGCGCGATGTGATCCGCGAGAACGGATACGAGCCGGAAGAGTCATAACTTAATTCTATCGATATCGACTCATTATTCGGATTACCTGATGACTTCCCTCCCGTGCTATCGTAGCGATATCGAAGCCGATGACAAGGGAGGTTTTTCCTATGGCAAACGAAAAAGCCGGGATCACAAACCGGGAGAAGGCACCATTCCGATACGACATTGTGGGGAGTTTTCTGCGGCCCGCATCGATCAAGGTCGCACGGTCCGCCCGCGCGGAAGGCCGGATCGATGACGCGGAGCTCAAAGGGGTCGAAAACGAAGC
>JAAYKS010000255.1 GCA_012522285.1 Clostridiaceae bacterium
GTCCCATGCTCGCAATTCTTAAGCAGCGAGAGGACATGTCGCACCAAACTGGAGAACGCTTTTTCGTTTTTGGAAACTTCTATTTGCAGGATCTTTTCCGCAACGACCAATGCGAGTTCCAGTACTTCCGGTTCCAGCGCGTCGATCTCGCGTTCCAACTGCTCACGCGCCGCGGCTCGATCCGCTTCCGCTTGCTCGGCGATCTGCCGAATCATTTCCGCGCGATCTGCCTCGGCTCGCGCAATTCCATCCCGATATCCCTGTTCGAAGGCTTGCGTCCGCAGTCTCTCCGCGTCCAGTCTCGCTTGCTCCAGCAAAGTGGCGGCTCCAGCCCGCGCGCGGGACATGCACTCACCAATCATTTCTTCCGTCGCCTCAATGTGCTGTTCACCCGACGACTGGCTGCTATCTACGGCGATCCGCTCACTCCAGCGTGCGGTAGCGGGCAAATCGAGAATGATTGGTTTTTCCGGATCCAGCTGGACCATCGACGACTTAAGAACTCTAGCCAATGAGCTGTTCCTCCTGTCCGCGCGCGATTACAACTTCGCCCGCTTCTTCCAGTCTGCGGATGATGTTGACAATCTTTTGTTGCGCCTCTTCGGCATCCCGAATTCGGACAGGGCCTTTGATCTCCATCTCCTCTTTGATCATCTCCTGCATTCTTTTGGAAATGTTCTCGAAGATAAACTCCTGTACCGGCTCTTTGACTCCCTTCAGCGCCAGAACCAGATCATCGTTATCCACTTCCTTGAGTACGCGTTGCATGGAGCCACGATTGAGTTTGACGATATCGTCGATCAAGCACATCTTGCTTTTGATTTCATCCGCCAGATCGTGATTCTGGGCGTCCAAACTTTCGAGGATATAGCGCTCCGAACCTCTGTCTATCGCATTGAGGATATCGACCGCAATGCCGATGCCGCCCACTTTCGTATAATCCGAAACACCCAACGTCGACAGTTTTTTCTCCAGCACGCGTTCCACTTCCTTGATGTGCTCAGGGCTGGTTTTTCCCATCCGCGCGATTTTTGCGATTACGGGCGCCTGGATATCGGTCGGTAATGCGCTGAGGATCGGCGCAGCTTGACGCGAGTCCAGGTAGGACAGAATCAAAGCGATGGTTTGCGGCTGTTCATGTTGGATGATATTGAGCAATTGCGAAGGATCCAGCCTCCTGGCAAAATCAAACGGACGGACCTGCAAGGTCGAGGTCAATTTTCCGATGAGCTCATACGCGCGCTGCTGGCCGATGGCCTTGTTCAAGATCTCCAAGGCGTAGTCGATCCCTCCGTCCATGATGTAGTTCTGAGCCTGATATGCTTCATGGAACTCCTTGACAACCTCGCCTTGGGTTTTGGTATCAATCTTTCGGATGTTGGCGATTTCCAGAGTCAGTTGTTCGATTTCGTCGTCGCTCAGTTGCTGAAACACCTTTGCGGATGCTTCTTTCCCGAGAGCGATCAAGAGGATCGCCGCTTTTTCTTTCGCAGATCGGGTTGTGATCGTATACGCCATTTTCCCGCTCACCTCACTTCTTCTGCCAGCCAGGTGCGGAGAATGTTTGCCACCAGTTCGGGATTGGTGTCGATATATTGTTCTATCACGCGTTTTTCTTCCTCGACTTCGGAGTGCGGATTCTCGATCTCCAGCCTACCGGGAGCCAGTTCCAACGCTTTACTGCTGAACGCGCGAAGGGCTGCCTGAGTAGTTCCCGCGGGCAATTCTTCCAAGATGTCACGTTCATGTGCGCTTCCCCCGCGCAAGGTTCGAACCAAAAGGAACATAGCGGTCATCAGGACGATAACGATCGCACCAAGAATCAAGAAGAATCGGGTCCGTTCCCATTGGACAGCTTTATCATTGATGCGGTTGTAGTCTTCGAGACTATCGTCCAGAAGAGCACTTCCATTGAACGGCAGTGTTTCCACGGTGATGGTGTCTGCGGACACTCCGATCGCTGATGAAACCAGGTTCCGCACGGTATCTCTGTACTCTGTAGCGGCCCCGTCCCGATTGTCCAGCAACACGGAAACGCTCATCGACTTGACGGCTCCTTTGGATTTGACCAGATACTCTTTGATGGTGTTGATCTCATACACGATGCTTTCAGAACTCTTGTCGTAAGCCCGGTTTTCTTCATCGTCACCTGATTCATAAGTCACGGATGAACCGTTCTCTCCTGTCCCCGGCACACCCGAAACCCCTTGATTGCCAAACGCTGTTTCTCGAAGCGAATCAATGCTGGCTACAATGCCATCCGAGGATCCCTCGGATGGTTCAAAGCGAATGGATTCCACAGACGATTCGTCAAAGTCGAGTGTGACATTCACTTCCGTAAGCACTTTGCCGATACCGAATACAGGTTGCAGCAAGTTGAGGATCTGACGCTGCAAACGATCACTGACTTCTGCTTGCATTCGCTGATGGTCAGCAGCAATCGCTTCGTCGCCTCCCCCCCTGGCATTGAGCACATTCATGTTGTTATCGATAATACTAATGCTGTCGTCCTGGATATCCGGAACGCTGTTCCGAACCAGTTCAGCGATCGCATGCACATTGCCCTCGGATAAGCTGGTTCCGGGTTTGAGCGTCAGCAAAACCGCAGCGGAAGCCTTGGAACTCTGATCCTCAATCAAAAAGACACTCTTTTCCGGAAGAGTCAGTGATACCACGGCATTGGAAACGCTGCTGAACGTTTTGATCGCATTTTGCAGATCCTGCTGCAGCTGGTATCTGCGATACACTTTCTTGTCGTCTTCGGTAATACCAAAACCTGATCCTTTTTCCAGAATATTGAGGTTCAATTCATTGCGGGGCAGTCCTTCGGCGGCAAGTTCCATTCTTACTTTGTCGATTCTGTTGACGTCGACCAGAATGGTGTCACTGCCATCTACTTTCGCCGGGATTCCCGACTCATCCAGCCGGGCCAGAATCTGTCCGGCCTCATTGGCTGACAGGTTGGTGTAGAGGATGCCGTACCGCGTCATGTTGAGCATCCAGATGGAGAACCCTGCGATGATGAAGATGGCAGCGCAAATAACAATAACCAGACGTTGCTTTCCGACCCCAAGAGCTTTCCAGCTGCTTCGCATCCCTTTGAAGGCATTTCCCAAAGAGCCTAAAATACCAGCGAATGAAGAAAATTCCATCCTGTCTCCACTGTCATTCGACAACAGTCGCAAACCGGCTCAACCATGACACCGGTCGCGGGTTGGATACCACCTTTGGTCTATATCTGCATTCTCATGACTTCGTTATATGCATCGAGCACTTTGTTCCGGATCTGCAATGTCAGTTGCAGCGCAATTTCTGCTTTCTCCCCCGCCAAGACGATAGAATGGATGCTGTCTGTCTCGCCCGTCAATAGAGACATCGCTTCCGTACGGGCTTCGGCTGTAGAAGTACCGGTTTGTTCGAGCAGCTGATTCATCGTTTCGCTAAAATGGCCTGCGCCACTCACAGCTTCCGGTGAACCAACTCCTGTCTTCGCGTTCGTTGTTACACCTGATGTCCCACGCGTCGCAAACTCATATGTTGCGCCGGACAATGAAGAGGCAAGAGGGGGGATCGCCATGGCTCAGTTCCTCACTTTCCGATTTCCAACGCTTTGACAGCCATCCTTTTGGTGGCATTCAACATGGTAATGTTCGCTTCGTAGGAGCGGGTAGCCGAGATCATGTCAACATATTCCTGTGTGATCTCTACATTGGGCATCTGCACATATCCGTTTTCATCTGCGTCGGGATGAGTGGGATTGAAAACTTGTGTGAACGGAGCGGGGTCTTCGAAAATCTCCGATACCACGACGCCGTTTATGCTTTGGCGACCGTTGCGGACCGTTTCCAGCGTCTCCGCGAATGTGGGTTGCCGTTCTTCAAATACTACAGATCGACGTCGATAAGGCTCGCCGTTGTCCGTCCGGGTCGTTGTCGCATTCGCAACATTTTGGGCGATGACATCCATACGGAGACTCTGAGCCGTGAGTGCGGATGCACTGACATCTATGGTTTTAAAAAAACTCATGTATCAATTCCCTCCGTTGATGATCATGCGTAAGCGTCCCAGTTCTTTGGAGGCGGCATACGACAAAGTGTCGTAGACAATCGCATTTTCAGCAGCCGCTGCCATCTCTGCATCCACATCGACGTTGTTGTCATCCATGCGGATGGATGTATTGCTCTTTTCCGTTACAGGCACAGAGAAACGCTCTCCTTCGGCAAGGCTTTTATGCCGAAGAGCCTCGTTACGCGAGGCAGTCCCCGCAAAAACAGCAGACTGCGTCGGTTCATTCTTTGCGTTTTTATCATCAGAGAGGTTGTCACGAAAGATGGTTTCAAAATCGACGGTCGCCGCTTTGAAACCAGGAGTGTCGATATTGGCGATGTTGTTGGCAATCACGGTGTTTTTTTGCCAAGCTGCGTCCAACCCGCGTTCGAGCCGTTCGAGGGGATTAAAAAGCCTGTCGATCACTGGACACCTCCTACACTCATCGTGGTACTTCCCAGCCGTTCGGTCTGAGAGAACCACAACTCATCGTCTGGTGACATCCGTGTCAACAGGTTGCTTCCTTGCATATTTCAAAAAGGGCGCGCAAAACACACCAGTGCGCCCCATCGGATACGCACTGAAGGCGACGCGAACATAGAAGCGGGTCATGACATGTCACTCATCGACAGGCAGACTCGACTCCATTTGCGTTGAGGGTATGGTTCAGCAGTATATGCGGAAATCTCAATTGCGGAACTCCAAAGGAATCCAACAAGGAAAATATTCAGCAACTGGCTGCCATGGAACAATGTTCTTTAGGCCCTCAAGTTTTGCGTCACAGGCTTTCGTCTGTTATGCCCTTTTCGAAATCGCTATTCACTTGTTAGCAATAAGTCTAGATGCTGTTATATGGGCTGTCAAGAGGCTTTTGTCGTTTGTTGTGTATTTATTTTTTGCTGTTTTTGTAATATTTGAACGATTTTCACGGTCTATCTTTGTTCTTGTTTGTGCTTTTTGCCTTTCTGGGTATAATAGTCGTTATATACTCCGTGACTGTTGTCGTGCGCACATTGTTTTTCTTTTATTGTTATATCTCATCGTTTTGCTATTGTTTTTGCAATATGTAATTTCCAACAAAAAAACCGCCGGTCAGCCAGGACCGGCGGTTTTCATTGTAGTGCGGATCTGTAGTACGGATTGGTATTAGAGGACCAGGGATTTCTCCGTCTCTTTGTCGAAGATGTGGATGCGTTCCGCGTCCATGGCCATCAGGATCGAATCGCCGACCTTGGCGCGGGTCGTCGTGGGATCGACGCGGGCGGTCAGGCTCACATCACCGCAGGTCAGGTAGATCATGGCTTCAGCACCCAGGAGTTCAACGACGTCGATATCGCCGCGGAAGGTGGAGCCGACCGAGGCTTCTACGATGGCAGGGTCATCGGAGATGGCTTCCGGACGGACGCCAATGACCACTTCTTTACCGTCGAATTCTTTGAGGTCGCCGTTCAGGTATTTGGGGTTGGTGACCGAGATCGTGTTCTCACCGAAGGTCAGCTTGACGGCTTCCGGTGTATATCCGAGTGTCGCGTTGATGAAGTTCATCGGCGGCATGCCCATGAAGCCGGCGACGAAAATGTTGATCGGGTGCAGATACAGGTTGGTCGGAGAATCAACCTGCTGGATGAATCCATCCTTCATCACCACGATGCGGGTACCCATCGTCATGGCTTCGGTCTGGTCATGCGTAACATAGATGAACGTGGTCTGCAGTCTGTGGTGCAGCCGGGTAATCTCAACACGCATCTGCACGCGCAGTTTGGCGTCGAGGTTGGAGAGCGGCTCGTCCATGAGGAAGACCTTGGGGTCGCGGACGATGGCGCGACCGAGCGCGACACGCTGGCGTTGACCACCGGAGAGCGCTTTCGGTTTGCGGTCGAGGAGGTGCTCGATCTCGAGGATCTTGGCGGCTTCCTGCACGCGGCGCTTGATTTCGTCTTTCGGAACCTTGCGGAGCTTCAAGCCGAAGGCCATGTTGTCATACACGGTCATATGGGGATAAAGCGCATAGTTCTGGAAAACCATGGCAATGTCGCGGTCTTTGGGCTGGACATCGTTGACCAGACGGTCGCCGATGTAGATCTCGCCTTCGCTGATTTCCTCCAGACCTGCGATCATACGCAGTGTGGTGGATTTCCCGCAGCCGGACGGACCGACGAGAATGACGAACTCCTTGTCCTCAATGTCGAGGCTGAAGTCGCTGACGGCCACCACACCGCCTTCAAAGCGCTTGAATACATTTTTGAGAGATAGACTTGCCATACCTGTACCTCCGATGCGTCTATTGTCAGTCCTGCTAGATTGCCGGCTGCAATTTCTACCATAGAATATAACACTGTTGAAACAGGCAAGCCATCCGAAATATTCACCAAATGTTTCATGCCAGATTTGGCGAAGTACGAATATGCCTTGACAATATAGCATGAAAAAGTCCGATTCCCAGGGGGTGCTTCCGTGACATTCCATAACAGAGCAAAAGAACGAAGGTGGCGGTGCGGCCGCGGTGTCGGTCACGTGATAGTATGAAAGAGACAAAGCTGGGTATCGGGCCCGGAAGCGGAAGGGGCTTTTTGGGCATCCCGCCGGGCCGGATTGTGCCGCACTTTGACGAATTTGTACCAACTGCGGATTGATCAATGTATTTTTATGCAGTATAGTGTATTTTTATCAGACCGGTATTGCCGGTCTGCACCTAGACAGTGAGGGGTATGGCATGCAACAGAAAACCAGAATCGGCATCATCGGAGCGACCGGATATGTGGGTGCGGAACTCGCGAGAATCCTGTACGGCCACGACGGATTCGAACTGACCCTGCTGACTTCGCAGAGCTTTGCCGGAAAACCGTTTTCACAGATCTACCCCGCATTTCGCGGGCTGGTGGATCTGACATGCCGTACGCTGGATCTCGACGAAGCTGCCGCGCTATGTGACATCGTCGTGACGGCACTGCCGCACGGAGTGTCCTCGGCGACTGTACCGCAACTGCTCGAACGGGGCCTTCGCGTGCTGGACCACAGCGGGGATTTCCGCTACCGGGAGGTTGCGGCCTATGAAGATGCCTACAAGCTCACCCATCCGGAGCCCGCGCTTCTCGCGGAGGCTGTCTACGGCCTTCCCGAGCTCTACCGCACAAAAATCGGAAGCGCTCGTTTGATCGGCGACCCCGGGTGTTATCCGACCTGCTCGATTCTGGCACTGGCACCCGCGCTCAAGGGTGGCGCTGTCTCATCCGACCGGATCATCGTCGATGCGGTTTCAGGGGTATCGGGTGCGGGTCGCAAATCGGACCTGGCCTACAGCTATTGCGAAACAGACGAAAGCTTCCGCGCCTACGGGGTCATCGGCCACCGGCACACCAGCGAGATTGAGCAGGAGCTCTCACTCCTCGCCGGACGCACGGTCGCCATCGGATTCACTCCGCACCTTGCGCCGATGAAGCGCGGGATGCTGGCGACGGTCTATGCTGATTTGATGCCTGGCGTCACGGCTGAATCCCTGCA
>JAAYKS010000256.1 GCA_012522285.1 Clostridiaceae bacterium
AAAGGTCGTCTTTTCGGGCGACACCGGAGGGGTCGGGGAACTCCTGCCCTTGCTGGAGGGGTGCGACCTGCTCCTGATGGAAACCGGGCACCATCTGCCCGTCGAGGTGGTCCGGCAGCTTCAGGCGGCGGACCTGTTGCCCGGTCTATTGGGATTCATTCACCACGGGCGGGCCATTCTGAACGACCGCGAGGGGCAGATGCAGCAGCTACACGCGTTGCTGGGAGACCGGGTGGTCATCCTGGAGGATGCCACGACCCTGACGGTTTAGCGCTCGGAATGGTTCGGCCGGGCATCTGACGGGTGCCACAGGCTTGCGCGCAGATCGACATGGCCGTCCGCGCGAAACACAACGCCTTCCCGGATCAGTCGTAGGCGTTGTGCGTCGGCTCCGCCAAATGCGTCCCCGCGCAGCATCTCGCCTCGCGCGTTGACGACGCGGTGGCAGGGGAGGTGCCGGTCGAGGGGTGCGTGGCGCATAGCGGTTCCCACCCGGCGCGCCGCCAGCGGAAAGCCCCGGGGGCGGCCGGGGCCGGGATGGGTCAGCATCGCCGCGATCTGTCCGTACGTGGCGACCCGCCCCGCCGGGATGCGTTCGACGATGTCATACACACTCAGGCAGTAAGGGTCGCTGCCGGGCGGCGGTCCGACCGGCCGGCCGCCGATCCGCGCCGCTTGTCGGCGGGGGTTGCCAGGATTGTGTCCTGCCATCAATCGTTTCCTTTCATCCATGGTTCGGAATGGAAGAGACCCCGGCCTTGTGGGCCGGGGTCCGCTTGCCTGTTTCGTTCGGCCGCGAGAGACAATCGGTGGTACTTTTACTCGCTGACCTCGATCGCGCCGAGCTCCTGGAACACCTTTTCGAGGATGGCGTCGTTTTCCTCGCGGGTGCCGTCCAGCATCGGGTTGATCATGCGGGACCAGAGGCGGGCCAGCGTGATGTTGGGCATCACGGTCACGCGCTGCACCATGTTGTCGACGGCCTGGGCGGGGATGTACCGTTTGAGTACCTCGACCGCGCGGGGATCCTGGACCATCTGGGACATCGACCCGAACGGGGTGTAGGCATAGGGGTTGTGCGCGACCAGGCGGAAGCGCGCGGTCTGCAGGATGTTGCGGGAGGAGTTGCCGAGCCGGACCTGGTAGTAGCCGGGTTCCGCCGCCCATTCCTTGAGGCGGGCGTCGTAGCTGGCCAGATCCTGCACGCAGAGGGTGAGCACCGCTTCGACGGTTTCGCCGGCTTTGACAAACACCTTTTTGAACGCTTTGAGTTCCTGCAGGGGTTTGCGCAGGGTGGATTTTTCGTCGTGGATGTAGAGCTGCACGACCTCTTTGCCGTCCACCTTGCCGGTGTTCCGGACCTTCACGCGGACGGTCAGGGTGTCGTCCTCGCGGGCGTTCCACACCTCGGACGAGAGCGAGACATCCGTAAACTCGAAGCTCGTGTAGGACAGGCCGTGTCCGAAGGGATAGAGGGGCTCCACGTCTTTGGTGTCGTAATAGCGGTATCCGACGAAGATGCCTTCGCTGTACCAGGACTCTCCGGACTCGCCGGGGAAGCTCAGATAGGCGGGGGTGTCTTCGTAGCGTTTGGGGAAGGTGAGGGGGAGCTTGCCGGACGGGTTGACCGCGCCGAGCAGGATGTCCGCGGACACTTCGCCGCCGCACATGCCGGGGATGAAGATGCACAGGATCGCGTCCAGATCGTCGACATAGGCTCTCAGATCCACCGGGTTGGAGAGGTTGAGGATCGCGACGACCGGTTTGCCCTTGGCTTTGGCGGCCGCGATCGCTTCGGCGAGTTCGTTGCGGTCCTGTTCCGGCAGGAACATGTCGGGCTGGTCGCTGCCTTCCTGGCCGTTGACCCCGACCGTGACGACCACCGCGTCCGCGTCGTCCGCGACCGTGCCGAACACGGCTTTGTCCGCACCGAGCTTGCGCACCAGTTCCGGATACACGTGGGTGACCTGGCTTGAAACGACCTCGGCGCTGCCCTGGCCGCAGAAGATCAGCTCCTTGGATTTGGAACCGAACACCGCGACCCGCGCGTCGCCTTTCAGCGGGAGGAGTCCGTTGTTCTTGAGAAGCACCGCGCCTTCCGCGACGTCGCGGTATCCGGCGGCGTGCGAGAACGCACGGGCGAGATGCAGGTGGCGGCGGCCGTTGAAGGAGGGAGAGACCACGATGACGTTGAGCATGCGCCGGACCGCCTCGTCGACCGTCTCCGTTTTGAGCGCGCCGGACTGGACCGCGTTATACAGCGCGTCGATACGCATCGGGTGGGGCTGTTCGAGGTCGTTGCCGCTGTTGAGCGCTTCGACCTGGTCGTAGACCGCCCCCCAGTCGGAGGTGACGGCGCCTTCGAATCCCCATTCGCCCTTGAGGACTTCCTGGAGCAGCCATGGGTTTTGCGCACAGGGTTTGCCGTTGATGGAGTTGTACGCGCTCATGACCGTCATGCCCTTGCCCTCGGTCACGCAGGCTTTGAACCCGGGCAGGTAGATCTCGTACAGCGCGCGGAGCGAGATGATCTCGTTGACGCCGCTGCGCTCGGTCTCCTGGTTGTTTGCCGCAAAGTGCTTGATGTTGGCGATCAGGCCTTCTTCCTGTACGCCTTTGACCAGCTCGGGCGCGAGGGTGGCGGCCAGACAGGGATCTTCGGAGTATCCCTCAAACAGTCGGCCGTTGCGGGGGTCGCGGTGGATGTTCACGTTGGGCGAGCCGAGGATGACGTCCATCTTGAAGGC
>JAAYKS010000257.1 GCA_012522285.1 Clostridiaceae bacterium
CGGGGTCGACTACTTTGACTTTTACCTGCTCCACAACTTGTCCGAGACCTCCTACGACTTGTATACCGACGAAGATCTCGGGATGGTGGAGTATCTGCTCAAGCAAAAACGGGCCGGACGCATCCGTCACCTCGGGTTTTCTGCGCACGCCCGTCCCGAGACGATCGAGCGGTTCCTGGCCTGGAAAGACTGCTTTGCGTTCGCGCAGATCCAGCTCAACTATCTGGACTGGAAGCTGCAGGACGCGGGGCACAAGTACGAGATCCTCACGGAGCACGGGATTCCGGTGGTCGTGATGGAGCCGGTGCGCGGCGGACGCCTCGCCTCGCTCAACCCGGGTGCTGACGCGATGCTTCGCGCCTTGCGCCCGCAGGACTCCATCGCCTCCTGGGCGTTCCGGTATCTCATGTCCCTGCCCAATGTGGCGGTGATCTTGAGCGGCATGACCACCCTGGAGCAGCTCAAGGACAACCTCGAGACCTGTTCTGATGGCACACCGCTGACCTCCGACGAAAAGGACGT
This sequence comes from Clostridiaceae bacterium, assembly GCA_012522285.1. Classification (GTDB taxonomy): domain Bacteria; phylum Bacillota; class Clostridia; order Saccharofermentanales; family UBA5734; genus JAAYKS01. The sequence goes on from JAAYKS010000257.1 coordinate 523, forward strand.
GCTGGAGCGCGCGGCGTCGACCTTGTACAACGCGGTGCCCTGTACGGCCTGCCGGTACTGCTGCGAAGCCTGTCCGCAGCACCTCGACATCCCCAAGCTGATCTCGTTCCACAACGAGATCAAAGCCGGCAATCCGGGCACACTCCGGTTCACGATCGGCGCCATGGACCCGGACTCACTGCCTACCGCCTGCATCGCGTGCGGCGCCTGCGTCCCGCTCTGTCCGCAGGGTATTCAAATCCCCGACGTCATGCGTCAATGTGCAGAGGAAATAGTAAAACTTATTTGATAATATCATTTCTTTCGTGATGTTGTCGTATACTGACGGAAACACGGCGGATGGGTCGCACTTCCGGTCAGTAGGTCAACCACGAAAGGAGAGAAGAAATTGTCACAGCACGACAGGATCGTACGGACACGTTTCGGCCAGGTGCGCGGTGTACCGCTCACCGGCGGAGACGAAGGCATCACGGTGTTTCGCGGCATTCCGTATGCCGCGCCGCCGACGGGCCCCCTGCGTTTTCGTCCTCCGGCGGATCCGCCGGCGTGGTCAAGGGTGCGCGCCTGCGACACCGACCCGCCGATCGCGATGCAGGACTGTCATCTCGCCCCCTCCTACGAGCCGCAGTGTTCGGACTTTTACTGGCGGGGATACCCATCGTGCAGCGAGGACTGTCTCTATCTGAACATCGCCACCGGCTCGATCCCCGACGGGAGTCAGGCACCGCTGCGGCCGGTGCTGATCTGGTTTCACGACGGTCTGTCGGGCGGGTACTCCTATGAACCGCAGTTCGACCCCACAGTGCTCGCGCGCAAAGGGGTGGTGGTGGTCAGTGTCGGACACCGGCTCCACCTGTTCGGGTATCTGCTGCTTTCCCAGTTTGCAAACGAGCAGCGCAGCAAGGGCGGGAACTACGGCCTGATGGACCAGTTCAAAGCGCTGGACTGGGTGTGCGACAACATCGCGGGCTTCGGCGGGGATCCGGGCAACATCACCGTCGGGGGACAGGGCGGAGGGGCCGCGAAGAGCGCGGTACTCGCGACATCTCCCAAGGCGCGGGGCCGCGTCCGCCGGCTGATCAACCAGAGCGGGCTGTTCTGGCTGCGCTGGTTTCGGGAGCCGGACATCGCGGAGCGGGACACCCACCGGCATCTGCTGTCGATCGGTATCGACCCCGACCTCTCCCCGGACGCGCTGCGCGCCATTCCCGCGCCGGTGCTGCTCGGGCCGACCGACCGGATGAGCGCGTTTCATCCCTCCATGGTGTGGGATGGGGAGTACATCGC
>JAAYKS010000032.1 GCA_012522285.1 Clostridiaceae bacterium
ACCGGACGATGTTGACCTTGCCGATCACGGCCCTGGTACTGCTCACGCTTTTCTTCTTCTGGGCCATCATCGTGCTGATCGTGATCGGTCTGTTCTGCGGCTTCCGGTACTCCTTCGCAGGTCCGGACATCCGCGGCGACGCCGCCAACACCATCCTGCATTCCGCGGCCGATGCCGCCGAGACACTCCGTCGGGACGTCGGAGCCGCCATCAACAAAGACAAACCCAAAGACATCTGACATCCAACCGTTTGATTCCCCGGTCGCAGGAAGCCTTTGGGCCCAGCGGCCGGGGAACACCGGTTTTTGGATCCCCCGTCACACTACGGCAAACGAATAAATCCCTCGCGGGCGGAGGCACCCATGTCCGAGCACATCCTGATCATCGAAGACGAAGAAAAGATCGCCCGATTCGTGGAACTGGAGCTCAACTACGAGGGCTACCGGACGGACAAGGCCGCAGATGGCCGCATCGGGCTGGAAATGGCGAAGAACGGGGCGTACGATCTTGTGCTCCTCGATATTATGCTACCCGGGCTCAACGGCATGGAAGTGCTGCGCCGGCTGCGCGTGTCCTCCGAGGTGCCGGTTATCATGCTGACCGCCCGCGACGCGGTGATGGACAAAGTCTCCGGCCTGGACAACGGTGCGGACGACTACATCACCAAACCCTTTGCGATCGAAGAACTTCTCGCACGCATCCGGAGTGCGCTGCGCAAAGCTCGCCCCTTGTCCGACGCGGCCGACAGCGAACATGTGCTGGAAGCGTCCGGGATCCGGCTGGATCCCGACCGTCACACCGTGACTTGTCAGGACAAACCGGTCGAATTGACCCGTCGGGAATTCGATCTGCTGCAGTGTCTGATGGAAAACCGGGACATTGTCCTGACCCGCGACGCGCTGTTGGAAAAAGTCTGGGGATACGACTACGCGGGAGAAACCAACGTCGTAGATGTATATATCCGCTATTTGCGCACCAAATTGGACGAACCCGCGGGGCTGCGGCTGGTACACACCGTCCGCGGTGTCGGGTATGTCGTCAAGAGTGTCGCGGACCATGACTGACCGGAACAGTGGAACAGGGCTAAGCACCGGACGGCGACCCAGACTGCGGGAGCGCATCCGGTTTTCGCTGGTGTTGCGGCTCAACACCAGCACCACGCTTCGCACACTCTCCATGTTTCTCTCCCTCAACGTCTTGCTGCTGGTGCTGGTCGCCGCGGCCTATTTTTTGCATGTGGAAAATCAGGCCGGTCAGGCAGTCCTGTCCATTCGGGGAGAAACACGTCCGGAGGCCCGCCTCCTGCTGCCCGAACTGCTGTCGGATGCCCACGCGTATGAAATCACGATCGACGCCTATAGAGAGACCTGGAAAGCACCCGAACCGGACGACGACCTCGCAAATTCAACCTTGCTCACCTTCTTCCGTTTGGATGGATTGGCGCTCGCGGCGGAAGCACAGCGCACGTTTCCCCCGTCGGGCAAACCCGTCGGAGCACCGTTTTCTGAACGGGCGGCCGACCTGGCCTATCGACTGCGGTATCCGCTGGCCGAGGTGGACGGTGTGGTCTACACCGTCGTGACCGTGACCGTTCCGCTGTTCCCGCCTCTGGTACGCCTGGGGGCGGCCTTTTCGGTGCTGTTGTTTTTTGAGTTCCTGCTGCTGTTGGGCGGGATCCCGGCGGGCGCCCGATCCGCCCGGCGCGTTCTGCGCCCGATCGACGAGATGGCGCGGATCACCCGGAACATCAACGCCAGCCGGCTGGATACGCGGCTCAATCTGAAAGGATCGCAAAACGAGCTCAAGGATCTGGCGGGCACGATCAACGAAATGCTGGAAAGGATCGACACCGCATATCGTTCCCAGATCCGGTTTGTTTCAGACGCCTCGCACGAACTCCGGACCCCGATCGCGGTCATCCAGGGGTACGCCAACCTGCTCGACCGCTGGGGCAAAAACGACCCGCAGACCCTGCAGGAGTCGATCGCCGCGCTCAAGTCCGAATCGGAAAGCATGAAAGAGCTGGTTGAAAAACTGCTGTTCCTCGCGCGGGGCGACAACAATACGCTCACGCTCCACCTGGAACCTCTCCCGCTCGACCGGCTGGTCCGTGAAATCGCGCGGGAGACCGCGATGATCGACCCGAACCACACCTTCCGGATCGCCCGGGAGGACGCCGTCGCCGTGACAGCAGACGCCCAGTTGCTGAAACAGGCGGTCAGAATCCTGATCGACAACAGCATCAAGTACACCCCGCCGGGCGGCGAAATCACAATCGGATGCACCGGTGGAACCGGCAACGAAGTCCGACTGAGTGTGCAGGACAGCGGGGCTGGTATCCCAGCGGGGGATGTCCCCTACATTTTCGACCGATTTTACCGGGCCGACTCTTCTCGTACCCGCAAAACCGGTGGCACGGGGCTCGGGCTCTCGATCGCCAAATGGATTGTCGAGCGGCACAACGGCCGCATCGAAGTGCTCAGCCGGGAGGGCTACGGCACCCGTATGAGCGTCGTTCTCCCGCGGCTCGAAACCCCGGGCCGACCCACCCGGGGCAACGCCGTTTCGCCGGATACAGCAGGTGCACCGGCAACGGGCGGAACACAAGTCCGCGAACACCCGGTTCCACGGGATCTACTGCATTGATCTTTGACCGCCGGATCGGTATTCTGAAAGACATGCCGGACCTTTTTTGACCTCCGGACCGGCGGAAAGAGGATTGTCATGAACGAATACCGCAACGTGCAGAAACGGCTTGCCCAGGGATGGAACACCTGGGATACACGCAGCGTACTGAACCATGTTTTACTTCCAGAGGCGCTCCGCATCCGGTTGGGCGTCAAAGATTACGCTTCCAGCACGTTTCTGACCGAAGCCTTCGTGTTGCGCAAGCCAAAAGACGGCCCGACAGCCCGTAGCCAGGCACAGGTGCTCCCCGGCCCCCATGCCTACGACGGCTCCTACACCGAACTGCGACTCAACTGGCAGGGCATCGTGCTGGACGTCCGCTCCGCACACGACGGGGACGACCTGGTGCTGCTGGTGGAGCCGGTCGAGATGACCGCTTACCCCGCCACACTGGTCGCGGAAGTTGGCATCCTGTACAACCGGCCCGGCTGGATCGCGCGCGACGGGGACCACATCCTCGCCAGCCTTCCCGGACGTGAGATCACGATCCACTGCGCGGGGGAACTCCGCCAGGAGCCCAACTACCCGACCGACAATCCGCACTTCGCCTTTTCACTGGCATCTCCGGTCTGCGTCTCGACCGGGCGGACACGCACGGTCCAAGAGGCAAAGGACCTGCTGTCGGAGGCGAGGACCCGCCATATGGCCCGCAACGAACACTATGGCGAACGCGCGGAACTGTATCACGCGATGCAGACCATTCTGGCCTGGGACACGATCTATGAGCCCAAAAAGGACCGCGTCTGTACGCCGGTCAGCCGCAAATGGAACATCAACTGGGGCGGCTATGTCCTGTTTGATTGGGACACCTACTTTGCGGGCTGGATGGCCTCGATCGACCACCCCGATCTCGCGATCGCCAACGCGGTCGAAATCACGCACGAGCGATCCCGCCACGGATTCATCCCCAACTTCGCCGCCGATGAAAACAACATCTCGGACGACCGGAGCCAGCCTCCCGTCGGCTCCATGGCGATCCGGGCGATCCTCGACAAATGGGGACCGGGGTACAACTGGGTCATCGACGAAGTGTTTGAGGACCTCCTCTCCTGGAACCGCTGGTGGCCCGGTGCCCGCCAGGTTTCGGAAGGGCTGCTGGCCTGGGGGGTCCTGCCCAAACAGGCTTCCACCACCGGGCATTGGGCAACCAGTTCCAACTATTCCGATCTGCAGGGTGCCATGTGGGAGTCCGGGCTGGACAATTCCCCGATGTACGACGACGTCCCCTTCGACACCGA
>JAAYKS010000258.1 GCA_012522285.1 Clostridiaceae bacterium
CTCCGTGGTGGGTGGCTGTGATCGGAATTTCGTTCGGCGTCTTCTTCGGCAAAGGGGTGTTCGGGGGATTCGGCCGCAACATTTTCAATCCGGCGTTGGTAGGCCGATGCTTTGTGTTCATTTCGTTCCCGGCCTATCTGACAGCCGGGTGGCCTGCCCCCTACACGATCTTCCCCGGGGGATTCGCACACTTTGCCAGCAATGTCGACGCCGTTGCGATGGCCACCCCTCTGGCACTGCTCAAGGATACCGGTGCGGTGACCGACTATGGCCGTCTCTTTCTGGGCATCATTCCCGGGTCGGCGGGAGAGACCAGTGCGCTGCTCATCCTGTGCGCAGCGGTGTATTTACTCCTCACCAAAACGGCGTCCTGGCGCATCATGTTGTCCTGTTCGACGACCTTTGCCGCCGTCGGAACGGTATTGTATCTGACGGGAGTGTCACCGGCCAACCCGCTGTCTGCCCTCTTGTCCGGCGGTTTTCTGTTTGGGTGCGTCTTCATGGCGACCGACCCGATCTCCGCCCCGTCGGATAAAACAGCCCAGGTGCTCTACGCCGCCCTGATTGCGGGAACGGTCGTGTTGATCCGCACCTTCGCACTCTTTCCCGAAGGGGTCATGTTTTCCATCCTGGTGGGCAACATGTTTGCCCCGTTGATCGACCGTCAAGTCAAGGAGCGAAAAGCTGCCGTCAAGGAACGGAAAGCAGCGAAGAAGGTGACCGCATGAAAGACAGCTACTGGTTCACCGTTCTGTTCATTTTGTTACTCAGTGTCGTGCTGAGCGCAGCGCTGGGATTTACCAACCATTACTACAAACCTGTAAGCGAGGCCAACGAGGCCCGGGCCGAAAAGAAGGCGATTCTGGATGCGCTGGCGCTCGACACCACCGGTACATCCGAAGAGATCGAAACCAATTTCACCCGGTATGTCTCACTGATCGAGCAGGATGAGCGCCGGATATACGCGCGGCTGGACGATGCCGGCGCGGTCGATGGCTACGCGGTGCCATTCAGCGGTGCCGGACTCTGGGGAGCCATCCATGGCTATCTGGCGGTAACCGCAGATTTCAAGACGATTCTTGGCGTCGTATTCACGGAACAAAACGAAACTCCGGGACTTGGCGGACGGATCGACGAAGTCGCGTTCCGGGATCAGTTCCGCGGGTTGGACATTGGGTCCGGATCGGCGTTGACCTATGGGGCTGCCAGCGGCGGCAAGATCGACGCGATCGCCGGCGCGACATCGACCTCAGTTGCGGTGTTGACGATCTTGAATCGATTGATTGAACAGGATCTACCTGAATTGGGGGTATTGCCATGAGCGAGCGTGCCGGCAAAATCATCTTGCGAAATCTGTGGAGCGAGAATCAGGTGCTGCGCCAGATCCTGGGTATCTGCTCCAGCCTGGCCGTCACCAACCTACTGGTCAATTCCCTCGTGATGGGACTGGGGCTGACCTTTGTGACCAGCCTATCCTGCCTGACCTTGTCGGTCATGCGCAACCTCGTCCCCCACCGGATCCGGATGCTGGTGCAAACCCTGATCATCGCATCTTACGTGATCTTCGTGGACATCGTCATCAAAGCCTATCTGCCCGGTATCAGCAAGTCGCTCGGTCCGTATGTCGGACTGATCATCACCAACTGCATCATCATGGGACGGCTGGAAGCTTATGCGCAGAAAAACCCGCCGTTTGCTTCCCTCCTCGACGGATTCTTTTCCGGACTCGGCTACACGTTTGTGCTACTGGCGATCGCCTTTATCCGGGAACTGCTTGGATTTGGAACCCTGTTCGGGCGTTCGGTCAATTTCGTCGGATTTGAGACCTGGACAATCATGGTGATGCCCCCTGCCGCGTTTTTCATTATCGGGA
>JAAYKS010000033.1 GCA_012522285.1 Clostridiaceae bacterium
CCCCCGGGCGGATCCAGCTGGAGATCGGGATTCAGTCGGTACATCGTGACGTATTGACGTCAGTGGGAAGAAACACCGATCGAGATATAACGCATCAGATGGTGGAGAAGCTGGTCGCGATGGGCAACCTGTCAATCCATCTGGATCTCATCGCGGGTTTGCCCGGCGAATCCTTCGAACGGTTTGGCTGCTCCGTGGACCAGACGTTTCGGCTACGTCCCACGGCGCTCCAGGTCGGCATTCTCAAGATCTTGAAAGGCACCCAAATGGAGCAAATCGCCCAGACGCGCGGGTATCGGTACAGCACAGTGCCTCCTTATCGGGTGTTCGCGACCGACATGCTCTCCGTCGAGGAAATGTACCGGCTGGAAGACATCGGAAAGCTGGTCGACCGATATCACAACAGCGGGGCGTTTGCCGCCACCTTGCGGACCGCCCTGCCGGAAGGGGATTCCCCGTTTACTTTTTTCGACCGGCTGGCGGCCGGCTGGCGCACCAGCGGACTGTTCGACCGCGCGGTCTCCCAGGAGGAAGCCGCGGCGTTTCTGCTGGTGTTTCTAGGGGGGACAGAGGAGACGAAATCCGCCCTGATGTCCGACTTTCCCCGCCTGGCGGATCCGCGCGAATGGGCGAGGTTTTGCCGACGCCGTTACGGTTTCGGAACGGTCGGTCCGCTATAATGGAACCAAAGCTACGTAGTCATTTAGACCGCGAAATTCGAGGGCTGCGGCAGATCCGCCGTCGAGGGCAGAGAGGTGCGCCATGCTGACATTTGACTATTCCAATGCGCTTACATTCCTTTCCGAGCGGGAAATCGGCCAGATGGAACCACAGATCCTGACGGCACACCGGTTGCTGACGGAACGCAACGGACCCGGCTCGGATTTTCTCGGGTGGCTGGACCTGGCGGCCAAACACGACAAGTCCGAGGCGGAGCGCATACAACGTGCCGCCCGGCGCATCCGGGAGCAGTCCGACGTGCTGGTCGTCATCGGCATCGGCGGATCCTATCTGGGGGCGCGTGCCGCGATCGAGATGCTGACACCGGCCTATCCCCCTGCTGAAAAGCCGGGTGAAAAAGGGTGGCCTCAAATCGTGTTCTGCGGACATCACCTGAGTGCCTCCCATATGGCCGATCTGACGGCCTGGCTTGCGGGCCGGGAAGTGTCGCTCAATGTGATCAGCAAGTCCGGCACCACGACCGAACCCGCGATCGCTTTCCGGGTGTTGCGGGCGTTTATGGAGCAAAAATACGGCAAACAGGAGGCTGGAACCCGGATTTATGTGACCACCGACCGTTCCCGCGGTGCGCTGCGCGCGTTGTCGGATGCGGAGGGATACGAAACCTTTGTCGTCCCGGATGACGTGGGCGGACGGTACTCGGTGTTGACTCCGGTCGGTTTATTACCCATCGCCGCCGCGGGCATCGACATCCAGCGGATGGCCTCGGGCGCCGCGGACTGCGCTGCGCGCTGTGGCCGGGAGGCATTGGCGGACAACCCCGCCTACCAGTATGCGGCGGTCCGGAATCTGCTGCTGCGCCGCGGATACGGCGTCGAAATCCTCGCGAACTACGAGCCTTCACTGCATTCCCTGGGAGAATGGTGGAAACAGCTGTTTGGCGAGTCCGAAGGAAAAGATGGCAAAGGAATCTTTCCCGCCGCGGTGGACAATACAACCGATCTGCACTCGATGGGGCAGTACATCCAGGACGGCAACCGGTTCCTGTTTGAAACCGTGCTGGATGTCCGGCAGCCCCGGATCGATTTCGAGGTGCCCGCCGCACCGGAAGCGGGGGACGGCCTGGATTTCCTCGCGGGACGCAGCCTGCACGACATCAACCGGACCGCGATGGCCGGGACCATCCTCGCGCATGTGGACGGCGGAGTCCCCAACCTGCGGGTGGAACTCCCCGTACTCACCCCCGAGGCGTTCGGACAAGCGGTGTTCTTTTTCGAAACCGCGTGCGCGGCCAGTGGGTATCTGGCGGGGGTAAACCCGTTCGACCAGCCCGGGGTCGAGGCCTATAAACAAAACATGTTCGCACTGCTGGGGAAACCCGGTTACGAAGCCCGCCGCGCGGAACTGGAAAAACGTCTGCGCGGATGAACGGTGCCCCGCGTTCCGCCAACGCCGGCGTGACACGGGAGCCAAAAGCGGGTCCACGACCCGACAAACGGAAAGGATACCGACAGATTTTGCATACGATCGATCTCCCCAGACACCTGCTGCGCAGCGTGGAGCGTCCCGCGCGCTATACGGGCGGCGAATGGAACGCCGTCAAGAAGGAGCCCGCGGACGGGCTGACCCGATTTGCCTTTTGTTTTCCCGACATCTATGACGTCGGGATGTCCAACCTGGCCCTGCACATTCTGTACGACGTGCTCAACCGGCGGGACGACACCTGGTGTGAGCGATGTTTTGCGCCATGGGTCGACATGGAAGCCGGTATGCGGGCCGAGGGCATCCCGCTGTTTTCGATCGAATCACGCACCCCGCTGCGCGCTTTTGATGTGGTCGGATTCACGCTGCAGTATGAAATGAGCTTCACCAACGTGCTCAACATGCTCGATCTCGCGGGGATCCCGCTGCGTTCGCAAGAACGCGGGGAGGACGATCCGCTGGTGTGCGGCGGCGGTCCGGCCGCTTTCAACCTCGAGCCGATGGCTCCGTTTTTTGATTTTGCGATCATCGGGGAGGGAGAAGAAGTCCTCGGCGAGGTCATGGATCTGGTAGGGCTTCTCAAACGCGGCGAAATCGCCGGCCGCGCGGCGTTTCTCGAGCAGGTCGCGATGATCCCGGGTGTTTATGTCCCCTCGTTGTATCAGGTGGACTATTTGCCGGACGGGCGTGTCGCTTCCTGCCGGCCGATCCGGGAGGGTATCCCGCCGACCGTGCGCAAACGGGTGGTGGTGGATCTCAACGAGGCCGCGATGCCGGCCGCCCCGATCGTGCCCAACACAGAAATCGTGCACGACCGGGTGTTTTTGGAGCTGTTTCGCGGGTGCACCCGCGGATGCCGGTTCTGTCAGGCCGGTTTCGTGTACCGGCCCGTGCGGGAACGGGATCCCGACGTACTTCTTGAGCAGGCTGTGCGCGCGGAAGGAGCGACCGGATATGACGAAGTCGGGATGCTTTCGCTCTCGACCAGCGATTACTCGGGACTCGGCCCGCTGACCGAAGGACTGGTCGACGCGCTCACGCCCCGCCGCACCAGCCTTTCGCTGCCCTCGCTGCGCATCGATTCCTTCTCGCTGGATCTGATGGAGAAGGCCTCGAGCACCCGCAAGAGCGGCTTGACCTTTGCCCCCGAAGCGGGGTCCCAGCGGCTGCGGGACATCATCAACAAGGGGGGCACCCACGATGAGCTGATCCGGGCGGCCGGCGGGGCGTTCGACGGGGGCTGGAGTTCGATCAAGCTCTATTTCATGCTGGGACTGCCCGGCGAAACGATGGAGGACGTCGAAGGGATCGCGGCACTGGCGCGCGAGATCGAGTCGCTCTATTACCGCCGTCCGTCTGAAAAGCGGAGGCGCAAACTCGAGCTGACCGTCAGCACCTCCATGTTCATTCCGAAACCGTTCACGCCTTTCCAATGGGAGCCGCAAGACACACGGGAGTCGCTGGACGAGAAACGCAAGCGACTCAGGGAACTGTTGCGCAGTCGGAGCATCCGCTACCAGTGGCACGACCTGGACACCTCCTACATCGAAGCCGTCCTCGCGCGGGGCGACCGGCGTCTGGCGGACGTCATCGAGGCCGCCTGGCGCAGCGGATGTACCTTCGATGCCTGGGACGACCGGTTCCATCTGGATCGATGGCTCGACGCCCTCCGCGGACGTGGACTGGATCCGGCGTTTTATGTGACCCGAACCCGCGGCGAAGACGAAGTGTTCCCCTGGGCTCACATCGAATGCGGGGTCGACAAGGCGTATCTGTGGCGCGAAAAAGAGCAGGCGGATGCCGCCCAGACCACTCCGGAGTGCCGGTTGTTCTGTGGAGATTGCGGCGCGGCGGTGTTTGACGGAGGCGTGTGTTATGGAAAAGCCTGAGCGGATGAATCCAGACGTGCCGGCGACAACTGGTGCAAAAGCGGAGCGGGACGATCGGCCGTATGTGGTGCGGATCCGTTTCGCCCGTTCGGGCCCTGCGGAGTATCTCGGACATCTAGACATGATGCGGCTGTTTGAACGTTCCCTGCGCCGGGCCGACATCCCGCTGGCCTATTCCCAGGGGTACAACCCGCGGCCTCATCTGGTGTTTGCACTTCCGCTCGGGGTCGGTGTCGCGGCGGAATCGGAGATCCTGGATATCGAAACCCGCGGCCCCTTCGATCCCGCCTTGCTGGGGTCAAAGCTGGCGGGCGTGTTGCCGGAAGGCGTGAGTGTGGGCGACGCGCAAGCGGTGCGCCCGACGGGCAAAAGCATCATGGGACGCGTTGTGGAGGCAGTGTACCGGCTGTCCGCTCCGGGTATTGCGGAAGCTGCGGCCCGGCTGGAACCGATGATGGAAATCCCGGTCGAGAAGCGTTCCAAAGGCGCGATGCGCACCCTGGACATCCGGCCGTTGCTGCTGGGAGTGGAGGGGACGGGCCAGGGCGATGCCGTAAGGTTCCGCGTCAAGGCGGGCAGTGCGGACAACGTGCGGCCGGATCTGTTGCTGCAGGCGATGGTGAAATACACGGGGCTGGACTCTGCTGCGGCCGCCGACGCGGAAATCGTGCGGGAACAAGTCATTCTCGCGGATGTCGATGGCTGAGCAGTCGATCCTTGTGCTGTCAGGGGAGCGGGGAACGGAAGCGATCCTGCTCCTGGACGGGCGTCCGGCCGAATGGATCTTCCCGGCCGAACGTGCCGTCAACGATGTGTTTCTCGGGGTTTGCGGCAGGATACATACCGGGATGTCTTCGGTGTTTGTCGACATCGGCGCGGACCACGAAGCATTGCTCCCGCTCTCCCGCACAACGCAGATCCCGACCTCGGGATCGCGGCTTCCCGTACAGATCCGACGCGTGCCGCGGGAAGGGGACAAAGGGCCCGTGGTTGACACGCAAATCCGCCTGCCCGGTCGATATGCGGTGGCGGTCCCGGGTGGACGCGGCATCCGGCGGAGTCTCTTGTCCTCGTTGCTGCCCGAACAGGCGGAACGATTGTATTCAAACGAAGAGGCAGCTTTGCTGGCCTTGTGGACCCGAACGCTCGCGAAAACCAATGAGGGGACGGCACCCCGGCGGCTGCTGTCGTTTGGGGATCCGGTATCGGTGGCTTTGCGCGAATGGGATGACGCGGCGCAGATCCATGTCGAGGGCATCGAGCGATTTGACGAAGTGAAAACAGCGGCACAGGACAAAGCGATTCTGCGCCGGTTGTCCCTCTGGGTGCCCGATACCAAAGGACGGATGCGGGACGCGTTCGGGCTCGAAGCGGCGCGTCGCGACATGGCGTCCGATCGGACCCCGCTGCCCTGCGGTGGCTTTCTGGTGATCGAACAGACCCGGGCGCTCCTCGCGGTCGATGTGAACTCGGGGACGGCGGAAGCGCCGGATCCGCTCCGCCTCGCGGAGATCGTCAACACAGAGGCGGCTCAGGAAACCGCCCGTCAAATGCGGTTGCGCAATCTGTCGGGCACCATCCTGATCGATTTCATGAGAACCGGGCCGGAAGGTCGGGAACAGATCCTGGAGCTGTTTGTTCGAGCGGCGGCCTCCGATCGGGGAAAGGTTCGGATCGAAGGCTTTACCGGGCTTGGTCTACTGGAGTTAGCCCGCACCGGGATCTAGCTGCCTTCGGTACGTCTTTATGTCGGACCCGTGGGCGTCATGCTCCTGGGTGTCTTGAACGGGCGTTCTGCCCGGCCGGTCAGCAGCAAGACCAGATACACCAGTGTGGTCACTCCCAGGATAGAACCGAACAGCGCATAGGTGTTCCCGATGCCCAGACTCGCGCTTAGCAATCCGCCGAACACGCTGCCCAGTATATTGCCCGCGCCTTGCTGGACGAGCGCGAGCAGGCTCTGGCCTGTGGTTTTGTATTCGACCGGCATTTCGTTGTTGATATAGGTGATCGCGCTGTAGGTCACAGGCATGAATGTGAACCCGTTGAGACATTGGGCAAAGATGATGAACCCCGGTGTGGGCAAAAAGGCGTAGATCATGGATCGCGCCACCATGAGCACGCCCGAAAAGAGCAGGATGTGGAAGAGCGGAACCTTCCGGACGACGCGGTCGATGACCATCAGCACGGGAATTTCGCTCAGCGCGACGAGGCTGAACACCAGTCCGCGGGTGCGGTCCGAGAATCCAAGGTCTTTGATGTAGACTCCCAAAAACGACGCGTTGAAAAACAGCGGGAGCTGCATGAAAAACGCGAATATCAGAATCAGGATCAGTTTGCGGTTGCGGATGACCTCGCGGAAGGGTTTGTGTTCGGTCGACCGCTCGAGTGGCATGCGGGGGAGCGAGCCCATGTTGAGCAGTCCGACCACGTAAAGGACCGAGGTGAAGGGGAAGATGATCCACAAATTACCGTTGTGGAGCACATAACCCGACACAAAGGCCGCGATCGTATAGGCAGTCGAGCCACACAACCGGATCAGGGAAAACTTTTGTCCGTTGCGCGTCAGGTAGTTGACCGCGTACGCGTCGCTCAGCGGCATGATCGCGGTGTGGAAGGACATGAACAGGATCGAGACCGCCGCAAACCCCCAGAACTGCTTGGGGATGAAGTACAGCAGGGCCGTCAAAGCCCCTCCCGCCGCGATGATGCGCAGCACACGGGTCTTGTCTTTGGCCTTGTCCGACAGGATGCCCCAGATCGGCTGGATCAGCAGGGAGGTCAGCGGGCCGATGGCCATCAGCAAGCCGATTTGCGACTTGTCGATGCCGGCGACGCTGTAGTATGTGCTGAGATAGGATCCGAAAACCCCGTAGATGACGAAGAAACCGACATAATGGCGGATAAAGGCGGCCAGCTCGCTTTTATTGTGGATGGACCCGTAACGGTCGCGCAGCGTGCGGCTCGCGGTGGACACCGCGGCGGACAGGCGTGAAGGCATGGGGACCTCTTTCTCTCAAACGGATTTAGGTGGCAGCGCGTCCGGTTACATCGTCGGCAAACGCCTGATACTGGCTGTGGAACAGATGGGCGTAAGAACCCCCGAGCGCCAGCAACTCGTCGTGGGTGCCGCGCTCCTGGATGGTCCCTTTATCGATGTACAGGATCTGGGAGGCGGTGCGGATGGTCGAAAGCCGGTGCGCGATGATAAACGAAGTGCGCCCGGCCAATAGCCGTTCCAACCCCTTTTGAAGGAGTTTTTCGGTCTGGGTGTCGATGCTCGCGGTCGCTTCGTCCAGCATAAGGATGCGCGGATCGGCCAGCAGCACCCGGGCAAACGAGATCATCTGTTTCTCTCCGGCCGAGACACCGGAGCCCTGTTCGTTGATCACCATGTGGTATCCGTCGGGGAACCGGCGGATGAATTCGTCCGCGTGTACCGCCCGGGCGGCGGCGATGCATTCCTCGTCGGTCGCGTCGAGACGGCCATACCGGATGTTTTCCAGGATGGTCTCGGGAAACAGGAAGGGTTCCTGCATCATGATTCCCATCTGGCGGCGGAGGGAGTCCTGGTTGACGTCGAGGATGTCGTGGCCGTCGATGAACAAACACCCCGGAACGACGTCGTAGAAGCGTCCGATCAGGTTGACGATGGTGGATTTGCCGGCACCGGTCGGACCGACCAGCGCGATGGTATCTCCGGGGTTGGCCTCGAACGTCACGCCGGTCAGCACCGGATTGTCGGGTTCGTATTCGAAGTGGACATCCCGGAACGAGACGGTGCCTTCGATCGAGGGCAGGCGATATGCCCCTTCTTTGTCTTCGATCAGGAGCGGTTCGTCGAGAAATTCGAAAATGCGTTCGATGTAGGCCGCCGCGCTGAGCAGCTGGTTGTAGAAGTTCGACAGATTCGTGATCGGCATCCAGAAACGCCAGACATATCCGACAAACGCGACGATTTCACCGACGGTCACCGCATAGCCGATCCGGCCGGAGATCGCGTAGGCGGCCAGCCCGTACAGGAACGCGACGGTGCTGTGGGAGACCAGGTCGATATAAGGCCAGAGCACGATGTTGAGCATGGCCGTTTTCATCCATTGTTTGCGGAGTGCCCACTGGAGATTGGCGAAAATGCCCCGGTTGACTTCTTCCCGCACAAACGCCTGGGTCTCTTTCATCCCGATGATGCTTTCATGTGTATACGCGGTCAGATTGGACATCTTGCGGGATTGCGCCTGCTGGGCACGGCGTTGCGCGCCTTTGAGAGACAGAACCCCGATCAGGAGGAAGGGCACGCCAACCATTGAGTAGACTGCCAGGCGCGGATTGACCAGCAACAGATAGACGACGATGATCACGAGGCTGATCAGGTCGATGATCACGTTGACGATGCCGTTGCTCAGCAGATCGCTGATGCTGTTGACATAGTTGACCAGCCGCACCAGGACCTTGCCGTGGGGGCGGTTGTCGAAGTAGGAAAAGGGGAGTTGCTGCAGGTGGCGGAACATGTCCAGACGAATGTCGTGGATGATGCTCTGTCCGACCGAGACCATGGTTTTCATGCGCAGATGGGTGAGCACGGCCGAAAACACAATGATGCCAGTGAGTCCGCCGGCGATCAGAAACAACCCGGGCACGTTCTTGTCCGGGATGATCCGGTCCATGACCAGCATCAGAAGAATCGGGGAGAGCAGGTTGAGCGCGCTGGCCAGCAGCGAGACCACCAATGCCCGGGTCACGCGGCCCGTGTAGGGGCGGACGTAGCGTAGAACCCGGCGGAATTGACGTGCGTTGAACGGTATGTCCAGTTCTTCATCGACATCGTAACGATTTCTTGCCATCTGTCAGTTCCCCCCTTCCGCGACTGCGTCGCCCAATTGGGTATGGTACACATCCGCGTAGATGCCGCCCAGCCGCACCAGAGATTCGTGGTTTCCGCTTTCCGCGACCGCTCCGTCCTTGAGCACTAAAATCAAGTCTGCGTGCCGGACCGAAGAGATGCGGTGCGCTACGATGAACACGGACTTGTCACTGTAGGAGGCGGTCAGTGCCTCCTGAATTTCGGCTTCGGTCTCCATGTCGACCGCCGAGGTGGTATCGTCCAACAACAGGATGGAGGGGTTATAGGCCAGCGCCCGCGCCAGTGATATCCGCTGTCGCTGCCCGCCGGACAGTCCGACACCCCGTTCGCCCACGATCGTATCGTAACCGTCCGGCATCTTGCGGATGAATCCGTCGGCCTGTGCGACTTGGGCGGCATGCACGACGTCATCAAAGGGCATCTCGGGATTGCCATAGGCGATGTTGCCTTCCGCGGTGTCCGAGAACAGGAAGACATCCTGTGAAACCAGGCCGATCGAACGCCGCAGCGTGTCGAGGTCGTATTCCCTGAGGTCGACCCCGTCCACCAGGATCTGTCCGCCCGTCGGGTCATAGAAGCGGGACATCAATTGGATCAGGGTGGATTTTCCCGAGCCGGTCAGGCCGATGATGCCGATTGTCTGACCCGGGTGTGCGACAAAGCTGACGTGATCCAGCGCGGGGGTTTGACGGACGGTGCGTCCCTGGGATTCGTTCTTGAGAGAGAAGTCCGGATAGGCAAAGGAGAGATCGCGAAATTCCACCTCTCCCCGGATGGGTTCTTTTCGTCCGTTTTCGGGGGACACGACGCGAGAGCGGGCGATCAAAAGGTCCAGGATCCGCTCCGCGGAAGCCACAAACCGCTGGATGTCGTTGATCAGCCATCCGGATTGGCGCATCGGGTTGCTCATCAGGAACAGCAATCCGTTGAAGGTGACCAGTTCGCCCATGCTCATCTTGCCCCGGATCACCAGATATCCGCCGACCAGGATGGTCGGGATGGTCAGGAAGTTGGCCATGCCGTCCAGAATGGGGATATAACGGGTCCAGATGCGGCCGCTTTCGATGTTGGCTTCCCGATAGGCTTCATTTTCGCGCTCGAACTTGGTCTCCTCGAAGTCGGCGCGGGCAAATGCCTTGACGATCCGGTTGCCGCCGATGTTTTGAGTCACCACCGAGTTGAGGGCGGAGAATTGCCGGCGGACCTGCTGCCAGAGCGGGCGTACCCGGGAGCCGAGGCGGAACGCGAAGAAGCCGATGAAGGGGGCGAACAGCACCGCGGTCAGCGCCAGGATCCAGTTGATCGAAAACAGATAGGCGGCGCCGAACACGAAGATGACGACCTGCTCGACCGAAGACCACATCACAAACGACATGAAGTGACGGATCATGTCGAGATCGCCGCCCATGATGGTCATCAGATCCCCGGTCCGGGTCGAGTCGTAAAAGGAACGGTCCATCGACTGCAAGTTGCCGTACAACCCGTCCCGCAGCCGCATGAGCCCGTCCTGAGAAGCACGCTCATAAAAATAGCGAATCAGCACGCCGATCATCGATCGCGTGAAGGGAAACGCCACCATCAGGGGAAGATAAAACCACAGCCGGTCAAACTGACCTCCGTTGAGCACCTCGTCGATCAGCCGCCCCGCGATCGTGGACGGGATGACGCTAAAAGTGACCAGCAGGCAGGTGATGACCATGCTGATGGCGTAGCTCAGGCGGTGCCGGCCGATGACCGCCCAGATCCACCGGAAAGGTTTTCCAACATACCGGTAGACATTGTCGTGTGTAATTCCGTTCATATCCCCATTCCCATTCTTTACAATGAGACATATTCTATCACGTTCAGAAATGGAAACATGCAAAAAATGGCGGCAAAAGTATTTCTGTCCACATGCCCGCAATACGGTGTGGCGAATCACGACGTTTTATGCGATTCACGGGTGATGCGAGCCACAAGTGGTTTACAATGAAGGTCAATCGGCCGGTCTACACCGGTGCATATCAGACTGACTATATGAAGTCAAGAGCTAAGTGAGAAAAGCAGCTTAGACGCTAGTGACATTGAACCTTGAAAATAATGCATGCTGAGAAGGCCTGAGCCATCTGGCACAAGCCTGAGCAACGAGGATGAACTCAGTTACGTCTGAGGGACA
>JAAYKS010000259.1 GCA_012522285.1 Clostridiaceae bacterium
GAATATACTCACGCCGCTCATAGGAGGAGAGCCAGACGCCGATACACTCTCGCATTTCAGAGAGGGAAGAGAAACGAAAACTGCTTGTACAATTGTCATCGTTGAAGTATTTCTGCGCGTCAGGATGAGAGTAGCACGCCAGTAAATCTTCCGCATCTCTTTCCTGTACCAGGCGTAAATGGAAACATTCGGTGTCGTAGGTGGGGCAGGAGACGTAAGGGTCGCGATCTTCCATTTTTTTACACTCCTCCATACGGGGATCCATCTGTACATGGGGTTTAGTTTTGTTTAGTATAACACGTCAGCCATACCACTCCTTTCATACTGTGTTGACTGCGGTCGTGACGAGTCCGATATGGTATCGTTAAGTCACAAGACATCACAACCCGTACCTCGGCACCGGCGAAAGGAGGACCCCATGCAGCATCGACCGTTCGGCCGCACCGGACTTAAAACGTCCATTCTGGGATTCGGCGGATTCCACCTGCTCGAGATCCCCTATTCCGAAGCGGAGTTTCTCCTCAACACCTATTTGGACGCGGGAGGCAATTACATCGAGACCGCCGCGTCCTACGGGCGGGGGGAATCGGAACGTAAAATCGGACGCGCGGTGTCTTCACGCCGCTCCGAATTCGTACTGGTGACCAAAACCGGAGAACGGGACCGCGTTGGCTGCCTGGAATCGCTGGACCACAGTCTCGATCACCTCCGGACCGATCACGTGGATGTGCTGTTGATGCACGGGGTGGGCACCAAGCGGGACCTCGACCAGATTCTGGCCCCGGGCGGAGCGCTCGAAGGCGCCGAGTACGCAAAGCAGCAGGGAAGGGTTCGTCACATCGGCATCTCGATGCACGGTCAGCCCGATGTGCTGCTGGCAGCGCTCCACGCCTATGACTTTGACGCCGTCATGACGACTGTCAACTACTATGACCGCTTCAACTTCCCCGAAATTGAAAACGCCTTGCTCCCTCGCGCACAACGCGCGGGAGCGGCTGTCATCCTGATGAAACCACTCGCAGACGGTTTGTTGTGGAGATCCGCGGAAAACGCTTTCCGCTACGCTTTTTCCCGTCCGGTTTCGGTGGTGGTCTCGGGCATCAACTCCCGTGCGATGCTGGCCGACGACCTCCGGTTTGCCGAGCGGTACGAACCGCTGACCCGGGAGCAGGCCGACCAGTTGGCGATGAGCGCACCGGAACTGGGCACCCATGTCTGCCGTCTCTGCGGACAATGTCTGCCCTGTCCGGTCGGAATCGACATCCCGGAGGTGTTCCATCTCGAGGGCTGGTACGACCGCCAGATGGGGAACGGAAGGGTGGACGACACCACGGAGTATGCGCTCCGCGAGCGGCTCAAACACTGGTTCGGCAATCAGCAGCTCGCCCGCGACCGGTATGCGACGTTGGCCATCCAGGCGGACAAATGCACCCATTGCGGGGCGTGTACCCCGCGTTGCCCATACGGCCTCGAGGTCGAAGCGAAATTGGCCTACGCAGACTACAAACTCGCGGGGCGCGGGATCTTCTGACCCGTAAGATAAGGATCTTTGTTTAGACCGCTTTGGAAGCCCGGCGCTCTTGCCGCAGGGTGCGGAAGATCTCGGACAGTTTGGGCGGCTTGCCGTACATCAAGATCCCCAGGCGGTAGATCCGGGCGGACAGGTAGCCGATCAGTCCGGTCGTTGCGAGCATCAGTACGACGGACAGTGCGATCTGCCAGAACGGCACATCGGTCATACAGATGCGGACAAACATCACCATCGGCGCCAGCAGCGGGATGAACGAGCAGACCGTGACAAAGGAAGCTTCCGGATTCGCCATGCCAAGGAGCGAAACCATCATCGCCAGAACCATCAACAAGATGATGGGCATGATGCTGGTGTTGATGTCTTCGGTCCGGCTCGCGAGCGAACCGAGCGCTCCATAGAGGAATGCGTACATGAAGTACCCGATCAGATAGAACAGGATGGTGTACACCACCAGTTCCGGCGGCATTTCGAACATCGAGCGAACCATCGTGATGTCACTGAATCTCTCCGCGTGAATCTGATAGAATCCCACCGCCGAGAACAGCAACACCCCGATCTGCGCCAGCCCGGCCAGTCCCGAGCCGATGACTTTGCCGAACATCAGGCTCATGGGACGGGCGGAGGTGATCAGCATCTCCATCGCGCGGTTGCTTTTTTCACTGGCGACCGAGGTCGCGACCATCTGGCCGTACAGCATCACAGTCATATAGAGCAGCATGACCAGTACATACGTGTACAGATAGGCCTGGCCCATGGACTTTCCGCTTTCCTGGACCGTCTCGTAGAGCTCCATTTTCGAAGGTGCCAGAAAACCCCCGATCTGAGCTTCATCCCAGCCGATCCCGGCAAGTGCGGCGGCCTTGAAATGGTTGTCGAGAGAGGCCTGCAAGGTCAGACCCTCACTGTCCGTGATCCCCATCCGGCGGATGACGTAGGTATAGTCGCCCGGTTCGCGGACGACGAACGCGGCGTGCGCCTCGTCGTCATTGATCCGCTTCTTGATGCCGTCCAGCTCGCCTGGCTCGGCGTTCTCCCAGAGGTAGTTGGGCAGCAGTGTTTCAAAAAATGCCAGATCGGGGGCCTGACCGCTTTCGTCGATCACATAGGCCACCTGTTCCGGTCCGGCGGAGGGTTCGCCGCCGATGTCCATCCCTTTGAACCAATCGATCGCAGACGGCAGGGACAACCCGATCCCGATCAGCACGACAAAGACGATGGTCGTGATGACATAGACCTTGTTTTTGAGGTAGGACGTAAACTCATATCCCAATACGGTGCGGAATTGCCGCATCCCGGTGTCCTGTTTCATACCGCGTCCCCCACTTTCTCGACAAAAATCTCTTCGAGAGTCGGTTCGATTACCAGAAAGGTTTCGACCGAAGCGCCGGAGGCCAGCAAGCCCATCAGCAGCGGGTCTTTGGATTCCGGTGCGTCCAGATGCACGACACAGCCATCCGCCCCGTCCGACTCCACCCGCAGGATCCGTCCCCGCAGGTCGGATTGCTCCGCGAGCGTGCCCAGGAGTTCTGCTGTGCCGGGGTGGTCTCCGGCGATGCGCACGGACAGTCGGGTGCGCGGGTAGGTCCGGCGAATCGTACGAATCGCACCGGACAGGATGATCGAGCCCCCGTTGAGGATCGCGACCTCGTCGCAGAACGTCTCGACATATCCCATCTGGTGGCTGGAAAACAGCACGATTTTTTCCTTTTCGCCCTGCTCGTTCACGATATCCTTGAGCAGCTGTGCGTTGACCGGATCCAGTCCCGAAAAAGGCTCGTCCAGGATGATGATTTGCGGGTCTGCGATCAGGGCGAGCGCGAG
The DNA here is from genome assembly GCA_012522285.1 of Clostridiaceae bacterium. Taxonomy (GTDB): domain Bacteria; phylum Bacillota; class Clostridia; order Saccharofermentanales; family UBA5734; genus JAAYKS01. The sequence goes on from JAAYKS010000259.1 coordinate 3,353, forward strand.
CTGGATTTTCTGCTGGTTGCCCTTGGAGAGCGTTTCCAGCTTTTTGTCGTGAACGTCCTGCATCCCGAGCCGGTCCAGCCAGTGGTGGACCGAGGCGGTGGCTTCCGTGCGGGTGAGTCCGCGGAGACGCGCGAGATAGGACAACTGCCGCCCGATGGGAACCTTGGGGTACAACCCGCGGTCCTCGGGGAGATATCCGATGCGCACGTCGGCCTGGCGAATGTGCTTTCCGTCAAACAGGACGTCGCCCGTATCCGCGGGAAACACGTCCATGATGATGCGGATCGCGGTGGTTTTGCCGGCGCCGTTTCTGCCCAGCAGTCCCAGCGCGGCACCCGAACGTGCCGTAAAGGACACTTCGCGCAGGACTTCCTTGGGGCCAAACGATTTGGTGATCGAGCGGACTTCCAATGTCATGTTCTCACCTCTTAATATGAATCCAATATGACATACAGGAAAGTATCATGAGCCTCTGGCTCTGTCAAATAGGGAGGGGCTTTTGTCCGGGCTACGGTGCGATTGTGCCATAATGAAACCGTGACTGCTCAAACAAGGCCGTTCCCCGGGACGGCTGCCTATGCGGAAGGAGACTTGGTGTCATGGATTTGTCGAAGTATCGCATCACCCAGGCGAAAGGTAACCATCTGAAGGATCACGAAACGGACGATGCCGCCGGATTGCGAAAAGGCAAAGAAGCGGACGCGCTGCTGGCGGCCAACATCGAGCGGCTCCGCGAGCGCCAGGAAGTCCTGTTTGCGCACAACAAATACGGGGTGCTACTCATCCTCCAGGCGATGGACGCCGCGGGAAAAGACGGCGCGATCAAGCACGTCATGAGCGGGCTCAATCCCCAGGGCGTCCAGGTCAAATCGTTCAAGGTCCCTACGGCGGACGAGACCGACCACGACTATCTCTGGCGCGCGCAGGCGCATCTGCCCGCGCGCGGGAACATTGCGATCTTCAACCGGTCTTACTATGAGGATGTGGTCGTGGTACGGCTGCACAATCTACTGGGCGCCCAGAACATGCCGGCAGAGCTCTCGGACGGAGACGTGTGGGACGACCGCCATCGGCAGATCCGGGATTACGAACGGTATTTGGTCGAAAACGGCATCTTGGTCGTCAAGATTTTCCTGCATCTCTCCGCGGAGGAACAGCGCGAACGGTTGCTGAAACGGATTCATGATCCCGCCAAACACTGGAAATTCTCCGCGGGCGACGTAGAGGAACGGCAGCACTGGGACAAATACCAGGACATCTACGAGGAGACGATCCGCTCGACCGCGACCGAATATGCGCCTTGGTACATCGTGCCGGCTGACCGCAAATGGTTCGCGCGGCTGCTGGTGTCGGAAATTGTGGCGGACACCCTGGAACGGCTGCCATTGTCCTATCCGGAACTCGACGACAAACAAAATGCCGTGCTGGAAGAATGCCGCCGGATCCTCGAAGAAGAATCCGAACCTTCCTGACACACCGGCTGAGACGTTGACCGAATGGGAACAAACCCGATCAGGTGTCGGATTCGTACCAGCTGCGGACCGCTTCGTGTGTGAGTTCTCCTGCGCGCATGTTCACACCGCGGGCCAGTCCGGCGTCCGCCGCGCAAGCCCCGTCGAGTCCGAGTGCCGCGATCTTGAGCCCATACCGCAGGGTCGCGGCATTGAGCGCCTGGGTGGAGGTGCGGGGTACTGCGCCAGGGATGTTGGACACGCAATAGTGGACGATCCCTTCTACCAGGAACACAGGATCGTCGTGGAAGGTGACCCGGCTGGTCTCGCAGCAACCGCCCTGGTCGCTGGCGACATCGACGCTCACCGCGCCGGCTTTCATAAAGGGTAAATGGGCGTGCCGCACCAACCGGGGAGCGGCGGCCCCGCGCACCAGTACCGCCCCGATCACGAGGTCGGCCTCGCGGAGCACAAAAGAGATATGTTCGTCGGTACTCAGGAGTGTCGTGGCGCGCCCGTCAAAGCGATCTTCCAATTCAGACAGGCGGCCGGGATCGACATCCAGCACAGTGACGTCGGCACCCAGTCCGAGGGCGATGCGCGCGGCGTTGATTCCGACGGTGCCTCCGCCCAGAATCGCGACCTTGCCCCGCGGCGCACCCGGAGCGCCCCCCAGCAGTACGCCGCGCCCGCCAAACGGACGCTCGAGATACTTGGCGCCTTCCTGGACGCTGAGACGTCCGGCAATTTGACTCATGGGCAGCAGGCAGGGCAATCCGCCTTTGTGGTCTTCGATCGTTTCGTATCCCACCCCGGTGACGCGCGCTGCGAGCATGGCATCGGTCAGGTCGCGTGAGGCGGCCAGATGGAGGTAGGTAAACAGAATGCGGTCCGGCCGGAGCAGTGGATATTCTTCGGGGAGAGGCTGCTTGACCTTGACCACCATGTCACACAATCCGAACACCGCGGCCGCGTCCGGTACGATCACCGCGTCGGCGGCGAGGTACTCACTGTCCGAGTAACCCGCACCTTCGCCCGCTCCGGCTTCGACATAGACCTCGTGTCCTTCCCGGACGTAGGCACGGACGCTGTCCGGGGTTAAGCCGACTCGGTATTCATGGCGCATGATCTCTTTGACGGTTCCGACACGCATCTTCGCATCCTCCTGCCATTGCCGGCATTGACGGCTCTTACCTTCTCATCCTACCATAATGAAAGATGGAGATATTCGGGTGCATCGAAAGCGAGGAATCAGCATGAAAGTTTTGATTTTGTCTGGAAATCCCAAGAAGACCGGGTTGTGTGAATCGGTGACGGCAGAGATCCGGCAGGGGATCACCGAGGCAGGAGCTAAGTGGGAAGAAATCCGGCTGTCCGACTACGGAATCGAGCGATGCCACGTGTGCGGCGAGGGGTGGGGCACCTGCCGGTCGACGCATGTATGCGCCTTTGGAGAGGACGGGTTCACGGAAGTGTCCGACCGGGTCGCGTCCGCGGACGCAGTCGTGCTGGTCACGCCGGTCTATTGGGGAGAAACCGCAGAGACGCTGAAAAGCTTCCTCGACCGGTTCCGTCGCTGTCAGTTCGGGAGCGAAGGCGTGTTGTCCGGAAAGCCCGTGCTGTTGGTCGCCTCCGCGGGCGGAACGGGCAACGGGGTGTTGACTTGTCTTGAGCAGATGGACCGGTTCTGTCGCCACACCGGCGCGGTGATCTTTGACCTTGTCGGCGTCAACCGCTGGAGCGCGGACTACAAGCGCCCGCTTGCCAGAGCCGCCGCTGAAGCGCTCGCGTCCGGACGAAAAACCGGTACCCCGTAAAGGGCAGATCGGGCGATGAGCCCGGATTCGGTCAGTGTTCCGCTTCCGGGATCACACCCAGCCAGGACAACAGCGGCCGGAGGTTCTTTTTACGCGTAAAATCCACCGGCTTCTTGTAAGACGCCAGCATGCCGCGCGCGTCGCCGCTCCGCTTCTTCTCGGGTGTCAGCCGGAGCTTGAGGCGAAGCAGATTCATCGCGAAACGGTCGGACCGGTTCAGGTGGGTGTAGTCGAACCCTCCGCGCAAATAGAAGAACCCATAGCTCTCTTTTTCCTCTGCGCTGAGGTTGCGATCGCGGATTTCCGCCACTACTTCATCGCGCGCCGGAGAGGCACCGGGGGCGAACACCGCGATGCGCAGGTCTCGCCCTTTTTGGGCGCGCAACAGGGATCGGAAGGATTTCAGGCCATTGATTCCGCCCGCATAGAGCCCGCCGCCGTACACCACGATATCGGCATCCCCCAGCGTGGCGGCATCGAACGCGTGCAGCGCGCAGGCCTGGCAACCGAGCGCTTCCGCCAACCAGGCAGCGTATTTGCCGGTATATCCGGCTTTGCTTTCATACAGGACAATCGCTTTCATGGCATGCCTCCCGGGTTGTAATTGTTGGACGGTTCTGCCCATCAGCATAGCACGCCGGATGGGGAATGGCACATGTCCTGATGCGGTATGATGGTGGTAATAAAAGACGGATCCGGCCGCCATCGGCCTATCCGGATACGGAGGAAGCAGCATGAGACCAGTCGATGTCGCAACCACCACGGACATTCCGGCCGGGATGCGCAAACGCGTGTCGATCGACGGCACAAAAATCCTCTTGGTCAATCTCGACGGGCAATACTACGCGGTGGCCGACCGGTGCCCGCACATGGGTGGCAGCCTGTACGAAGGAAAGCTGGAGGGGAACCTTATCGTCTGCCCCAATCACGGAGCGGCGTTCGATCTCACGACTGGGCAAAACGTGCGGCCCGCCCGGGTGCTTTTCTTTAACAAGCGGCCCCCCGACGCGACTTCATACCGGGTTGAGATCAAGGGAACGAGAGTGCTTGTCTGGTTCGAATGACCCTGCCGTCCCGGCTTTATCCACTTCGGAAGCCCTGCCGCTGACGCGGACGGTTCAGCCGATCCAGGTGACTTTGGCCGGATCGGACGCGTGGGGTGCTTTGTCGACGGCCGGATGTCCGATCGCCACGGAGATGCCAAACACATATCCCTCCGGAAAGTCGAGCCGCTCCGAGAGCGCGGGACCGTCCGGGCCCGAAAAGGCAGCGCCCGCCAGCCCGATGATGCAGGAACCCAGTCCCAATGAGCGGGCCGCCAGCGCGAGGTTTTGTGCCGCGATTCCGGCTTCGATCGAGGATGCGCCCGGTGCGAGGGAGATGAACACCACCACAGCCGCCCCGTAGAACAAACTGGGATGCCGCGCGGCCATGCGGTCGAGCACGGTCTGATTGCCGGCGCGCCGAAAGGTGTCCAGCGCGGCTTCGCTGACCGCGGCGATGGTCGTCTGATCGGCCACAAAGGTGAAATGCCAAGGCTGTGCGTCCATTCCGCTAGGAGTGGCCAGCGCGGCTCGGACGAGCAGATCGCGTTCGTCCTGTGTGAGGGGAGTGGCTGTGAAACCTCGGATACTCGCTCGTTCCAAAATGGTGCGGATCGTTTCGTTCATAACGGGTGCCTCCTTGTGCAGGATTGTCGGATGATTTGATTCTACCTCATCTGGCGGGCGAACGTCCGGGATGGTATGGTATCTATATAAATCATCACAATTGACGTCACACGGAGGGGTCCCCATGAAAAAGACCAGATTCCCGTTCCGTACGCTCTCATGCATCTTGCTGGTCCTGTTCCTGTTGCCGATCGTTTCCGGCTGTATCAGCTTCCGTTTCGGGCCTCAAAAGACCACCACGTCTGCCGCCACGTCCACGACCGCCAAACCGACCACGGCGACAACCGGAACCACCGCTCCTTCCACAACTCCGGCGGGCACGACCGCGACGGCGCCGACCACCCTGCCCACCACCGCCGCGACCACAACCAAGCCGATGCCGACAGGTCCCGGCCTGTTCGGGAACACCAACGGCAACCTGGCAAACGGCGGATTTGCGGTCTATGATCTTGTGACCTCCTCCCATCTGCTGGGGATCAACGGGGCGCTGTTGCGGTACGATCCAAAAACCGGCAAAACCGCCACGCTGCTCGAACGGCCGGACCGGCCGACCCATCTCCTCGTAGGGGAAGACCATTACTATTTCATCTCCTCCTCGGATCAGGCATTCTACAGGGTGTCCCGGGACGGGAGCGGGCTGGTCAAGCTCGCGGACGGCCCCTGCACCTATGCCGGCCGGACCAACCATTACATCCAACTGCTGCAGGGCGGTCAACTGGTGTTGCTCTTTGACGGAGAAGACGATCCCCCCAAAGGGATTCATAGTGGCGAAGGTGTCAGCGAGCCCAGCATGGGCAGCAACCGGGTCTACTACATCTCCGGTGAGGGCGATTACCGCGTGAGCGCGAACACCGGCATGGGGCGGACAACAGTCTACAAGGGCACCGCCTTTCAGGCCGTCCATCACCTGTACTACAGCGCGAACGACCAGTTCGTGTATGTCGACCGGCAAGGGGCGGGTGAAACCGTGTACCTGCTGCCCAGCCTGGGAGAGCCATCCGCCCTGGCGGCGGTCGGCACCCACGCCTCGATCCCGTCACTCAATTCGGATTATTCCGGCAGGACGCTCTACTATATCGGATATGTCGACACCATTCCGGTTTTTTTCAGCCTGGATCTGTCCAGTGGCGGCGCAAAACCGGTTCAGATCGCTCGTCTCGAGGGTACCATGCCCCGCGTGTGTATTGTGGAGGACATGTACTATGTGCTCGACGCCCAGAACGGGACGATGCTCCGCCTGGATCCGGATACGGGTGCCACGGAGCCGGTGATGCCATAATCCAATCCAAATACCGTGTTCTGTGAGGGAAGCGACGCATGTACGACACCGAAACCATTCTATTTGCCTTTGCGCTGACGCTATTTGCCGGGCTATCGACCGGTATCGGGAGCATCCTCGCATTGGTCACCAAAAAGACCAACACCCGCTTTCTGGCGGTGGCGCTCGGGTTTTCCGGCGGGGTCATGATCTATGTTTCGTTTGCGGAGATCCTGCCCAAAGCCCGGGATTCGCTGGTGTCGGGGCTGGGAATGCGAATGGGCAGCTGGGCCGCGGCCGGGTCTTTTTTTGCCGGGATCCTGGTGATCGCGATCATCGACCAGCTGGTTCCGTCGGGGGAGAATCCGCACGAGTCCCGCATGGTCGAGGAAATTCTGCCGGGTGGGGACGGCCCGCACGCCCATCACGGAAAGCTGATGCGCATGGGAGTCATGAGCGCCCTGGCGATCGCAATCCACAACTTTCCGGAGGGCATCGCGACGTTTGCGGCAGCTCTCCAGGACCCTTCTCTCGGCATTGCGATCGCGGTCGCGGTTGCGATCCACAACATCCCCGAGGGGTTGGCGGTCTCGGTGCCGATCTATTTCTCCACCGGAAGCCGCAGAAAGGCCTTCACCCTGTCGTTTCTGTCCGGACTGGCCGAGCCGTTGGGGGCCTTGCTCGGTTACCTGCTGCTGTTCCGTATTCTCAACGACACCACGTTCGGCGTGTTGTTCGGGATGGTCGCGGGGATCATGGTGTTTATCTCACTGGACGAGTTGCTGCCTGCGGCGCGGGAATACGGAGAGGCCCACCGTGCGGTCTACTCGATGGTCGCCGGCATGGTGGTCATGGCAATCAGTTAGCTGCTGTTTGTGTAAACAGAACCTGCTTGACGCGATGCGTTGTCTGTATTACATTGTAATACAGATGGAGGACAGTACGATGGCTTTGATCAATGCCCGTGTTTCTGCATCTGAAGAAGCGTTGATTCGCTCCTATGCAGAGGTAAAAAAGTTGTCTGTTTCTTCGCTCATCAGGACGGCTGTCATGCGTGTGATAGAGGAAGAAATCGATATTGATCTTGCGCAACAAGCTTGGGCGGAGCATGTAGAGAACGACCAGTCTCTCGATTGGGAAGAGACCAAGCGAACGATGGGATTTCATCCATAATCCGGAAATCGTCAGCTGCGAACGGACAATTTATCCCGTTGTAAGATATGATATTATTTTAAAAAATATCTACAATAGGAGTATAAATCATGCCTTCCACCCCAGAGCATCCGACCTTCCAACTCAGAGTGGAGCGCCGCGCAATCAAGGCGTTGCAAACGATGGATCGCCAACATGCAGCGATCCTCGTTGCTTGGATTGACAAAAATCTTTCCGCAACAAGCAATCCCAGACGCATGGGAGAAGTTCTGTCCGGTGGACTTGCCGGACTGTGGCGATATCGTGTCGGTGATTACCGGATTCTTGCGAAGATACAGGATCATGAGATCCTGCTGTTGTTGCTTGATATAGCCCACCGCAGTGACGCGTATAAACAATGGAATGCAAAGCACAAGAGCCTCGGTCGAGAACGCTAGCGAATCCGTTTTTCGGTTTCGGCAGCCTCTGCCGATGTGCTATTATGGCGCCGTGACAAACCCAATCGGAGCAGAGATACCGGAGGAAACACACATGATTTACAAAGACGCGAACAGATCGGTTTCAGAGCGTGTGGACGATTTGATGTCCCGCATGACGCTGGTGGAAAAAGCCCAACAGCTCACCAGCGTATGGATCTACGAAATCTTGCGCGATTTTCGTTTCAATCAGGACAAAGCCGCCCCGCTGATGCGGGAAGGCATCGGCCAGATCACCCGGCTGGGCGGCGCCAGCAACCTCCTGCCGTCGGTCGCGGCCCGCACCGCAAACGAGATCCAGCGTTATCTGGTCGAGCAGACCCGGCTGGGCATCCCCGCGATCCTGCACGAAGAGGCTTGTTCGGGATTGCTCACCCGCGCGGCCAATGTGTTTCCCCAGGCGATTGGCATCGGGGCGGCATTCGAGCCCGAACTCGCGGAAGAGATGGGGCGGATCATCCGCACCCAGATGATGGCGATGGGGGCGCGCCAGGCACTCGCGCCGCTACTGGACATCACTCGCGATCCGCGCTGGGGCCGGACCGAAGAGACGTATGGCGAGGACCGCTATCTGACTGCGCAGATGGGCACCTCCTACATCCGCGGGCTGCAGAGCGACCGTCTGGAGGACGGTATTCTCGCGACCGGCAAGCATTTTGTCGGCTACGGAATGTCCGAGGGCGGCATGAACTGGGCACCGGTCCACATTCCGCAGCGCGAACTGCTGGAGACCTATCTCTATCCGTTTGAGGCAGCGGTGCGTGAGGCGGGGCTGCGTTCGATCATGCCGGGCTACCACGAGATCGACGGTATCCCCTGTCACACCAACCGCTGGCTGCTGCAGGACGTGTTGCGCGACCAGTGGGGATTTGACGGCCTGGTCGTGAGCGATTATTTTGCGATCAACATGATCTACGACTACCACGGCGCGGCGGCCGACAAAGACGATGCCGCCCGCATGGCACTCGAAGCGGGCGTCGACGTCGAGCTTCCGTCCACCGACTGCTATGCCGCCCCGCTGGTCGAGGCCGTGGAAAAAGGGCTGGTGGACCCTGCGCTGGTAGACAAGACCGTGCGCCGGGTGCTCGAAATGAAATTCCGGCTCGGACTGTTTGAAAAACCCTACGTCGACGAAGAAGGGGTGGAAGCCCGGTTTGATACCGCCGGCAATCGAGCTTTCTCCCGCCAGGCTGCGGAAAAGTCCATCGTCTTGCTCAAAAACGACGGCATTTTGCCTTTGTCCCGTGCCAAAAGGAAAATCGCGGTCATCGGTCCCAACGCGGACAGCGTCCGCAACATGCTGGGAGACTATACCTATCCCTCGCATATCGAGTCGCAGATCGACCAGATCACCGACAATTTCGCGGGGACCGCGGTGCCGGAAGACCGGGTGAGCGTCGAGGACGCCATGCCCGCGATGGACACCGTCCTCGAGGGACTGCGCAAGGCGGTCGCCGGTTCGGAAGTCGAATTGCTGTACGCCAAGGGATGCGATGTCCTGCCGTTGCCCGGCCAGTCCGCGGAGGCGGCGCGAGCCGGGTTCGACGAAGCGGTGGCGATCGCGCGTGCCGCGGATGTCGTCTTGCTGGTGCTCGGCGACAAGGCGGGCCTGATCACCGACTGCACGTCCGGTGAAGCGCGCGACTGCGCGTCGCTGGATCTCCCCGGAGAACAGCGTGCGCTGCTTCGCGCGGTGCACGCGGCGGGCAAGCCGGTCGTTCTGGTCCTGATCACGGGACGTCCTTATACGCTGGTCTGGGAAGACGCCCACCTGAGCGCGATCGTCGAGGCCTGGTTCCCCGGGGAAGAAGGGGCTGCCGCGATCGCCGGCGTGCTGTTCGGGGACACCAATCCGGGCGGCAAGCTCCCGATCACCTTCCCTCGCTCCACGGGCCAGATCCCTGTGTTTTACAGCCATCGGCCGTCGGGCGGGCGCTCCAACTGGAAAATCGATTATGTCGATGAAAGCGTACAGCCGCTCTATCCTTTCGGGCATGGACTGTCATATACCACATTCGGGTATTCAGGACTATCGATCCCCGAAACGGTCCCGGTCGACGGCACATGCGAGGTGTCGGTGACGGTCGCCAATACCGGAACGGTTGCGGGCGAAGAAGTCGTGCAACTTTATCTGCACGATTGCCTGTCCGACGTGACCCGTCCGGTCCAGGAACTGTCCGGTTTCAAACGGGTTGCGTTGGTGCCTGGGGAAAAGAAACGGGTGACCTTCCGCGTGTCCACCGACCAACTCGGGTTCTACGACCGCGACATGCGCTTTGTCGTCGAGCCAGGTGACCTCGAGGTCATGGTGGGTACCTCGTCCGCGGATATCCGGGAACGCGGCGTCATCCGTCTGACCGGAGAGAAGCGGGAGGTCGTCCGGAAAGCGTTTGCCTGCGCGGTCGAAGTCGGCCAGGCCGACTGACACAGTAACAACCGGCTCGGCCGACGGATAATGTAACAACCGGTTTGTCCGGTTGTTACATTATGCCGGTGCGAACAATCGTCCATCCAGCCGGCGCAGCATCGAAACGCATACCGGCTGGAAGTGGCGGAGCCAGAACCTTGCCCCCTCGATGTTGGCGGCTTCGCAGTCCACGGAGCACCGCTCCATGCCGGACTCGACCGCCCATGTCATGATTGCCGAAAGAAGGGCCCGGGCAATCCCTCCGGCTCGTTCCGCAGGATCGACATAAGCCCCGTTGATCGCAAAGGAGCGGGGGCCGCGCACAATCCAAGCCGCGCCGTCCTCCACCGGTTCGCACTTCATGTAGCCGACGGGGCGGTCGCCTTTCCATGCGATCCACGTATGGCATCCGGCTCCTTCGATCCATCTTGCCGCGTCTTCCGGGGTGTCCTCTTCCGAGGAGGCCCGGAACACAGGGGAGAGGATCAGATGCTGGTTGACGCACGACGCCATCGACAGCACTGCTGCGCCATCAGCGGATCGCGCCGGTCGGATACAAAATCCATCGGGCAGTGTCGCCTCGATTGGCTCGACCCGGCGAACCGCATCGAGGCAAAGGTACCCGAACCCATTCCAGGAAAACGCATCCCGCGCCTGTGTGTCCGCATGGAACAGGTTGGCCACATGGACACGACAGCCGTGGTCGACCCAGCGTTGTCCGCTCGCGCGGTAGAGTGCCTGCCCTGCCTCCCGTCCGGTTCCGGGCCGGGTGGCATGTGCCCACTCCGGGGTATAGGAACCGCGGGGAGATCCAAAAAAGTCTTCGATCTCCCAACCGGCCATGTATCCGACGACCCCGGCTCCGTCGGTCAGCACCGTGCCTCCCGCCTCTTCCATCAGACGCACCAGCCTCTCACGCACATCGGCTGGATCGATGTGACCTGTGGCCAGCGCGGGGGTTTGGGCGGCCTGCCGCGACAGATTCTCCATGAACAATGTGACGCAGGCATCCAGATGCTTCTTTTCGAGGACGGCGGGGATCGTCATGACGGGTTCTCCTTTGGGATATCAAACCAGAAATAACACCGTTCTTCCGTTTGCCGGGTCAGTTGCCCGCCATTTGCCTTTGCGACCCGGAGGGAGGGCAGGTTGTCGTTGTTGATGGTTACGAGGACGCGATCGAGGCCCTGCTTGCCAGCTTCTTCAAGCATCAGGCCCAGGAGGCGACTCCCATACCCTTTTCCCCGTTCAGAGGGGCGAATGCCGTAGCCGATATTGCCGCCTTCGACGCGCAGCGCTGCGGTCAGTTCATACCGGAGCTTGGCGCTGCCGACCGGTCGGTCGCCGTCAGAGAGCCAGTAGACGGTTTGACGCACAAACCCGGGCGGGAGCCCTATGCCTC
>JAAYKS010000260.1 GCA_012522285.1 Clostridiaceae bacterium
CCGTCCACGAGGGCGGACGACTCGTTTCCCAATGAGTGCGCCCAGGCACCGCTCCGCGTCCCGATCTCCCCGATTCCCAAAAACGGAAACCGCAAAACGGAAGGATGTGCCGCCTGTACCTGCGTCGCAAACGAAGTGTCGGGCATTCCCGCCCCTTCATCAGCAGGTCCAAACCAGGCTGCGTCGACCCACAGAGTACCCGTGTCACGGAATCCGATCTGAAAACGGACTTCGCCCGGCTGCTCCGCGGTTGCCGTTTCCGGTAGCACAAAGGTGGTTTCGTACTTTTTCCAGGTGTTTCCAACGTTTTCGATCACGGTTCCGACAGTTTCGAAGCGGCCGGACAGCCAAACCAGGACTTCCCGGCTGGCAACCCCCTCCTGCCGTAACCAGAATTCCGCCGTGTACAATTTTGCCTTCTCGAACCGGGTCTTTTCGTCTTCCCCGACCAGCACCTGGGAGAGGAACGACGCCTGTCCGGACGCTTCCTGAGCGGGCGTCAACGACAACGCAACACAGCCACTGCCGCTGCCCGGTGCGGCGTCTGTGTCCACGCGGGTCATCGCGCCGGGCAGCGAGGAGGACCAGGGTTCCGACACCTGTTCCGCCCCAACGAGCAAAAAGGACGCCGGCGGTTGTTGCGCGACATACTCGAGAAACACGAGATCTCCGGGCTGGAACGTCCCCTCCACGAGAGGGGTGTCCAGCACGATTTCATTGACCATTTGGGAGATCCCCAGCGAACCGTCCGCCCCCGCGATCAGGACCCTGTCCTGCACAGTCGCGGCCATGCGCCGCGGATCCCTGCCGGTTTCCAGATCGGACTCAACCCACAGGATTCCGCCGTCGTCCGAAACAAAAAATCTACCGTCCGCGTCGAGTACGACCAATTGTCTGCGCGATAAAAAGAGAACATCCACAATGTCCCCGGCACCCGGCACCACCAGATGGGTCGTAGGCCCCTCCACCGGCACCAGGCACAGTCTGGCACCGGCACCGGCGACCGCGAACAGGCCATCCCGGTAATCCGCGCACGCCCAGTCGGGCCTGTCCACTCGTTCCAGCGGCAACCAGACGATGCCGTTGGACGACCGCATCAGTGCACCGTCGTTCCCACAGGCGAGAAAGGAACCCGCCCCGTAAACGATATCGGTCCAGTCGGCTTCAATTGGAACCGACACCGAAGTCATCGTGCCGTTGGCACCGGCAAGCACCGTCCCGCCGGGTCCTGCCGCGACCTGCCATACACCTGAAGAGGCAATCGCGTGGAGCGACTTGTCCGCAGGCACATTCCATTCTGTCCATGTCACCGCATCCTGTGAAGCGAGCACGTGTCCGTCCCGGCTTACAGCGATGTAAGTGCGGTCGTCCGTCGCGCAGATGCCTGTCAAATCGGCATCGATACCGGTTTTGACCGCTACGGGGGTGTGAGTGTCGATCCCGACCAGAACAGTGCCCCGGCCACCGACGGCTACAATGGTTTCATCCGACTGGGCAAAGGCAAAAAAAGGCAGCGCTTTCGGCAGATCCGAGGGCAGATGGACATCCTGGAATCCACCCAGCCGATTGACTCCGTACGAAGCGACCGTCGCGTTTTTGCGCAGGATCATATCCTGTCCCGACAGCGACATGACCCGCACAGACGCACCATCAAAAAAGCCTTCCCCGTACAGATCGGTCATCGCTTCTTCGGCGGCAACCGTCAGTCGGTCCGCACCTCCGCCCAATGCAGTAAAGCGGCCGTGGAACACCATCGGTTCAAAAGAAGGATCCTGCAACAGGTTGGAAGACTGGATCCAGTCGAGATCCAGTCCGGTTCCAATGACATTTCCGCCGTTTAAGCTGGTGTCTGTGACGCGAAAGAAAGGGGTCTGGGCGTTCAGAATCCGGGAGCTGAGCAGCAAAACGCCGGCCACCGTCGCCAGCACGACGGCGATGGCGACAATCGCTGCGAGGACGGTCTTTTTGCGCACTCTTCCGATATCCCGCAGGCGGAACATAGGCCAACCCTCCTCCCGTCACCGGCCGGCATGGGCGTCAGAGCAGTGAGATTCCCCTTGTCAGACAAGAGTCGATCATCTCCTGCGGCCAGACCGAGGTCTGGACTTCGCCGATGTGGGCCTTGTCCAAGTAGAACATACACATCCGGGATTGTCCGATACCGCCACCGACCGTAGCGGGCAACACGCCGTCGAGCACCTGCCGATGAAATGGTCGAGCGGCACGGTCGGTCTTTCCCGAGATCTCCAGTTGGGAGGCCATGGCGGCATCATCCACTCGAATCCCCATGGAGGAGACCTCCACTGCACGTTCAAGTACAGGATACCAGAACAGGATGTCCCCGTTGAGCGACCAGTCGTCGTAGTCGGGCGCGCGGCCGTCATGGGGGCGTCCGCTCGACAGCGGGGCACCGATCCCCATGAGGAATACAGCTTTCTTTTCTTTGCACACCGCGTCTTCCCGCTCGCGGGGAGACAGGTCAGGCCATCGGTCTTCCAACTCTTGTGCGGTCACGAAGTGGATGGATTCGGGCAGTTTGCGGTCCAAATAGGGGTACACGCGCAGCAGCCGGTTTTCCACTCTGCGCAGGCAGGCGTAGATTTCGGTTACGATCGATCGCAGGAACCGGGTATTGCGATGGCTCGGGCGCAGGATCAACTCCCAGTCCCATTGGTCGACATAGACAGAATGCAGGTTGTCCGGCACTTCATCCCGGCGCACCGCATTCATGTCGGTATACAACCCTTCTCCCGGTGCAAAGCCATATTCGTGCAGTGCCATGCGTTTCCATTTGGCCAGTGACTGCACGATCTCGACGTGGCCTCCGATCGACGGGATGTCAAACGATACTGGCCGCTCAATCCCGTTCAGGTCATCGTTCAACCCGCTTTCGGGGCGGACGAACAAGGGGGCGGACACACGCGTCAGATTGAGCGTGTCCGCGAGTTCGGACTCCAGATGGTCTTTGATCATTTTGATGGCGATCTGTGTCTCCCGGACATCCATGCGGGGTTCGTAGCCGGCGGGAAACGCGGTTCCATTGTCAAAGCGGATCATGGTGACACCTCATTCTCGGATGGGATAGGTTTACGATCTTCGGCGCTTCCACGCCTTGCGCGGGATTTGAACATCCAGACCAGGCAGAGAGCACCCACGAGGATAAACCCGTACTGCGCGGCATAGAGGGCCTGGCCCACCGCTTCAC
>JAAYKS010000261.1 GCA_012522285.1 Clostridiaceae bacterium
ACCGGCCTGTCGGTCGGCGATCCGCGCAAGTCGGTTTTGTTGCAACACCCGTTCGCGGATCTGTGGAACTGGTCCGCGGGATCTCCGCTGACCTTTGACCGGGTCGATTATGTGCTGCGCGACGGGTTGATTTCAGACATCCGCATCTCACGCCAATATGCCGATTTGGCGGAGGCGATCGCCAAGGCGTCCCGGCTGACCCCCACACCCGTTCCCGACGGAACGGACGCTCCCTGACAGCGTGTTCGAATCCTCAAAGCCCGCCGGCCGATCGACGGCCGGCTTTTTTGCGCCTCCGGGCTCTGCCCCTCGCACTCTCTTGTCACTGTACTTCCCACATCCGGGTTCGCAGGGAATGCATTCCGTGTACCAAACCGCACGGATGGGAGCGGCCGATATGTTAAAATGAGCGTTGACATCATGCGACTTCTCCCCGTTCACGACGTGCGCCGCCAGGGGTCGGACCGGTCGCAATAAAGAAAGGAAATGGATATGGAAGCGGACAACAACACGATCCAATGCATCGCCAACCGAATCCGTGCGGAAGTCGTACGGATGGTCGGCCCTGCGACTCCAGGTCACTTTGGCGGCTCCTTCTCGCTCGCGGAAACCGTGGCGACCCTGTACTTCAGGGTGATGAAGGTCGACCCCCAAAATCCCGGCTGGCCGGACCGCGACCGGCTGATTCTCAGCAAAGGTCACGCGGGCATTGTCCAGTACACCGCAATGGCGGTGGCGGGTTATTTTCCCGTGGAGGAGCTGTACTCGCTCAAAAAACTGGGCAGTCGGCTGCAGGGACACCCCGACCTCACGAAACTTCCGGGCATCGAGGCCAACACCGGATCGCTCGGTCAGGGCCTTTCGATGGCGAGCGGACTCGCCGCGGGGCTGCGACTGGACGGCCGCGCATCCCGCGTGTTCTGCGTCGTCGGCGACGGGGAGCTGGCCGAGGGACAGATCTGGGAAGCCGCGATGGCCGCGCGTGTCCACAAACTGGACAACCTGACGGCGATTCTGGACTACAACACGGTGCAGGCGATGGGCACGGTAAAGGAACGCTTTGACACCACCCCCTATCGCGAGAAATGGGATGCGTTCGGCTGGAACACGATCGAGGCAGACGGCCACGACATCCAGTCGCTGACCGACGCGTTCGCCGCGGCGGCACAGGTCAAAGGGAAACCGAGCATCGTCATCGCACATACGATCAAAGGCAAGGGACTCGACTACGCGGAAGGGAACGCGGCCTACCACAACGGCACGTTGTCCCCCGAGCAGTGTGAAGCCGCCATCGGGCTGTTTATGTCCCGGAGCCAGTGAGGAGGAAACGACATGGGAATGCAAAACCAGCGTAAAGTCTACGGCGAAACCATGGTTCGCCTGGGCGCAACCCGGTCGGACCTCGTGATGTGCGAAGCCGACCTTGGAAAATCCACCATGAGTGCGATGTTTGAAGCCGCGTACCCCGACCGCCATTTCGAAATGGGGATTGCGGAAGCGGATATGATCTCTTTTGCCGCCGGCCTGGCTCTTGCGGGCAAACAGCCCTTTGCCAACACCTTTGCAGTGTTCGCGAGCGGCCGCCCCTATGACCAGATCCGGACCAGTGTCTGCACCGCCCGGCTCAACGTGCGGATCGTCGGATCCAGCGCGGGATTGTCGGACTATGGCGACGGCGCCACCCATCAGGCGATCGACGACATCGCGATCATGCGGGTGCTGCCCAACATGACCGTGCTCTGCCCGGCGGACGGGATCGAAATGGAGCGG
The DNA here is from genome assembly GCA_012522285.1 of Clostridiaceae bacterium. Lineage (GTDB taxonomy): Bacteria > Bacillota > Clostridia > Saccharofermentanales > UBA5734 > JAAYKS01. Next base: position 1,771 of record JAAYKS010000261.1, read on the forward strand.
ATGATCGAGACAGTGGTGGAGTATGACGGAGGTCCGGTCTATATCCGTTCCTGCCGCAACGATCTCCCGGACATTTTGCCCGCGGATTACAAGTTTGAAATCGGGAAACCTTATGTGGTCCGGGACGGATCGGACGCTACGGTCTTTGCGATGGGCAAGATGGTCTCGGTTGCGCTGTCCGCTGCCGATCTGCTCGCCGCGGAAGGCGTCTCCCTGCGAGTGGTTAATGTCAGCACCCTCAAGCCGTTGGACGAAACCCTCGTGGTCGAGATGACCCAGGGTACGCGGGGCGTGGTCGTCGCCGAGGAGCACTCGGTGATCGGGGGCCTGACCTCCGCCATCGCCTACGCCATCCGCAACGCCGGCCTGCCGCTCGAAGCGGTCGCGGTCATGGATCAGTTCGGACAGTCTGCCCATACGTACGAAGACCTGTTGACCTTCTATGGGTTGACGGACACCCATATCGCCGAAAAAGTGCGCACGGTCCTGGCCAAAGCCTGCCCGGAACCCCGCCACGCAAGAGAGAAAGGACGGAACCTTTTTATGACCGGAACCATGAAAGCCGTGGTCAAGTACGGCGCCAATGCCGGCGAGACCGCGCTCCAGGACAAGCCCATCCCGCAGATCGGACCCGACGACGTACTCGTCAAAGTCGCCTACATCGGCATCTGCGGCACAGACCCGCATATGCACATGAACCTCACCAATCTCACCGTCGCGGTACCGATGATTTTTGGACACGAGTTTGCGGGCACCATCGCGGAGCTCGGCGCGAACGTCCAGGGCTGGACCGCGGGCGATCGCGTCACCGTCGAGACCCACGCGGATTACTGCGGGACCTGTGAAATGTGCCGCACCAACCGTTACCACCTGTGCCGCGACCGCAAAGGCTACGGCTTCCAGGCCGACGGCGCGTTTGCTTCCTATGTGCGTGTTCCTTCGAGGATCCTGCACCGGGTGCCGGAAAACGTTTCGCTGCGGGACGCCAGCCTCACGGAGCCGCTGTGTGTCGGATACAAGTCGATGGTCGACAACAGCAACATCCGTCCGGGCGACACCGTCGTCGTCATCGGCCCCGGCCCGATCGGCATGGTGTGCATCAAGATGGCACAGATCTGCGGCGCAAGCGAGATCATCGCGGTCGGTGCCAACGGAGACTAGCAGAGACTGCAGATGGCCTTGACCTACGGCGCGACCGCCGCGGTCAACAGCCAGGAGCCCGGTGCGATCGAAAAGATCATGGCGCTGACCGACGGATACGGCGCCGACCTGGTCGCCGATACCGCGGGCGTGTCCGCCACCCTCAAGCTGTCGCTCGACGTGGTGCGTCCCTTTGGCCAGATCACCAAGATCGGCTGGGGACCCAAACCGGTCGACTTTTCGATCGACAAACTCCTCCAGAAATCCGCGACCCTGCAGGGTCATTTCTCCCACACCTGGGATGTATGGGAAAAGTGCCTGACCCTGATGAAAAAGGGGCAGGTCGACCTCGGTCAGCTGATCACCCACGAGCTGCCGCTCGACCAGTGGGAAAAGGGATTTGAGCTGATCGAAAACCGCGAGGCGATGAAGGTCGTTCTGACTCCGATCGACTGACCGGAAACAGGGCACATCAACCAGGAGGGGCGTCCGGCCAAAAACCGGACGCCCCTTTTTGTGGCCTGTGCCTGTACCTGCGCAGCCGTGCTCTTGCTACAGCAGCCGCAGCTGCCGGTCTTCCTCTTCCGGAAACGCCCTCAGATAGGCAAAAACGGATTCCGGATCATGCAGGATCCCCCGGGCTTCGCACGCGGCATGGAATCGCTCCATCAGTTCCGAGTTGCGGTCGCTCATACATTGATACGAAGATCCATACCGCTGTATGTATTTTTCTTTCAGTCCGGGAAAGTGGCGGTCAAGCGAGGCAAAAAAGTATTCCCGGTCCCCCTCCCGCAGTGTCACGCCCATTCCGAAGGTGAGAATGCCCTGTACCCCCGCGTCGAAACAATACGCCAGAATCCCGTCGAGATTCTCCACGGTGTCGTTGAGATAGGGCAGGAGAGGGGAGAGCCAGACCACCGTCGGGATGCCCCGCTCCCGAAAAGCCAGGAGTGTCTCATAACGTCGGCGCGTGCTGCAGACGCGGGGTTCCAGAATCCGGCACAGCGGCTCGTCGTAGGTGGTGAGAGTCATCTGAACGACACACTTTGCCTGCCGGTGAATACGTTCCAGCAGATCGATATCCCGCAGAATGCGGTCGGATTTGGTCTGTATGGCCAGTCCGAACCCGTACTGTGCGACCAGCTCGACACAGCGGCGGGTCAGCCCGAGGGTTTCCTCGCAGTGCATGTAAGGGTCGCTCATGGCGCCCGTCCCGATCATGCACTTTCGCCGCTTGCGACGGAGAGATGCCTCCAGCAGTTCCGGTGCATTGCGCTTGACTTCGACGTCCTCAAAATCGTGCTGCATCTGGTAGCACACGCTTCGGCTGTCACAATAGATACAGCCATGCGTGCAGCCCCGATAGAGGTTCATGCCGTTCTTGGCGGACAGGATTCCCTTGGCCTCTACAAAGTGCATCTTGTTTCCCATCGGACCCGCACGGCTACCATCGGCCCGCTGCGCGGGAGGAAAAAGTCAGTCCTGTGCAAACCCGTCTTCCATCAGCGGGATCAGTGCCAGCAATCCTCCCCAGTGGTAGAAGCTGTCGCTGCTTCCGACATCGCACCCTTCGCCGTTGTCCGCATTGTAGTTCTCGTGGATGTGGCCGTTTTCCTTCCACTCTTTGAGCAGCAGCGCAGCCGACTTTTCCGCCATCGCCTTGCGTGCCTCGGGCAAGTCGTACTTGCGCAGTCCCAGATAGACCAGAAAGTTCATTGGCGCCCAGATGCGGCCGCGCCAGTAGTCGTTGTCCGGATATGCGGGGTCGTCCCGCATGATCGAGGGGAGGATGAACTCCCCGTAAAACTTTTGAGGGTTGAAAAAATTGCGGCTCATCATGGTCTCGGCCTGCGCCTGGGTCGCGGTGCCCGACAACAGCGGATAGAAGTTCGTGGGAGACAGCCGCAGCGACCATTCCCCGGTGTCGGTCCGGTGGTTGAGGAAGATCCCTGCCTCCTCGCTCCAGAGTCCGGTCAGCGCGCGCTCGAAATGGGCGGCCCGCTCCAGCAACTCGGTTTGCTCGTCCTGTTTGCCGGCCCGACCGGCCAGATCCGCGAGCGCTTTGCAGTCCGCTACGTACAGTGCGGTCAACCCCGCGTCCTCCAGGAGAATCACGCGGCGCTCGGTGTCGAAGGGGACGTCGTCGTACATCGGGGAATTGTCCAGCCCGGACTCCCACATGGCACCCTGCAGATCGGAATAGTTGGAACTGGTTGCCCAATGCCCGGTGGTGGAAGCCTGTTTGGGCA
>JAAYKS010000262.1 GCA_012522285.1 Clostridiaceae bacterium
CCTCACGCTATTTCACTGTATCCAAGATCGATTACAGCACCTCGGCATTCCGTTTCAAACGGGCATCGGCGCCGATTTCGTGATCTCCCACACGTTTCTGGACGCGGAGTGGAGTGCCGGCAACAAACGGATCGAGTATGAAGCATCCATCCTGTTGGACGAGCCGGACCAGGACGTGAATCTGTGGGAGCGCACGACCGAGACCGGCGGCGGATTGTCCGGCGGGTTCAGCGGAGGTTCCTGGTCCCAGAGCGGCACCACGCTGTTCCGCAAGGTCAAGAGCGTGCAGTACGGGCCAGACGGAAAAGCCTACGAAATCGAGCTCGACCTGGGAGCGATCCCCAAGGCGGTCAAAGAGGAAGCGCGCCAGGCCGACTGGCGTTTCCACATTGTCCTTCGCAAGGACAAAGCGCAATACAAGCCGGGGCAAACCCCTCCGTCCCAAGCCGTTCCCGTTTCCGCGACATCTGCGCACGCCCCGCGTGTCCCGATCGCCGACGGGTCGTTCTACTGCATCCGGTGCGGAACTCGACTGCCTGCAGACTCGCGGTTCTGCTGCAAGTGCGGGTTGCCGCAGCGACAGGGCTGAAGCGGCACCACCCCTATCGAAACGCAATGACACCCGCTATAATGTGCGCATAGACGCCGATTGTGACTGACGGACAGGGAAAAACCCCGCTCCGCGGCACTGGGTCCGACATCCGCGGTACGCCGCGGGAACCGGCCGCATACATCACCGATCCATCCGCACGCTACTGCAGTACAGTCTCCGCTTTCCACATAGACCTGTCACCGCGGCTCATCCGCCGTCACGACGGGCTCCTTTCCATCCTTTCCTACCCCTTCCCGATCCAGGAGCAAATACCGCCAGGGACAGTGGAAGACAAACGCGGTCGCACGCACGACAAGAGGTTATCTATGGAATATATCGTTGACAGAATCCGGCGACTCCGCCATGAGCGGAACGCCGTCATACTCGCCCATTTCTATGAAAACCCAGAGATCCAGGACATCGCCGACATCGTGGGGGACTCGTTCGAGCTCGCGCGAAGAGCGCAGCATGCCACCGAAGACGTCATCGTTTTGTGCGGGGTTCGCTTCATGGCCGAAACCGCCAAGCTGCTCAATCCCGACAAAACGGTGCTGCTGCCCGTGCCCGACGCGGGGTGCCCGATGGCCGACATGGTCACCCCCGCGGATGTGCGCGCGATACGGTTGTGTGAACCCGACGCCGCGGTCGTCTGCTATGTCAATTCTTCCGCGGCGGTCAAGGCGGAGAGCGACATCTGCTGTACCTCCTCCAACGCCGTACGGATCGTCCGATCCCTGCCGCAGCATACGGTCGTAATGCTGCCGGACAAAAACCTCGCGGATTTCGTCGCGCGCGCGGTACCGGAAAAACGGATCCTGCCCTACGCAGGTTTCTGTCCGACCCATCACCAGCTGACAGTGGAAGATGTCGCACAGGCCAGGCAAGCGCTACCCGACGCGCCTGTCCTCGTGCATCCTGAATGCGAACCGGAGGTGGTGGCCGCAGCCGATTTTGCGGGCAGCACCTCCCAGATCCTGCGGCGGGTAGCGGAAGGGCCTGAACCTGCTTTTCTGATTGGCACGGAAGAGGGCGTTCTTTATGCGATCGCCAAAGCCGCGCCGGGCAAGATGCTTCAGGTGGTTTCGGACAAGCTGGTCTGTCCCGACATGAAAAAAATCCGGCTCGAGGATGTGGCGAATTGTCTGGAACATCTTTGGCCTTCCGTTTCGATTCCAGACGACATCCGGGTGCGCGCCATGCGGGCGGTTACCCGCATGATGGAGGTCTCCGATGCGACGCTATCTGTATGACGGATCCCTGGAGGATGCCCCGGTCGAACGCTTTGATGTCGTGCTCGTCGGACAGGGCATTGCCGGGCTGTACACCGCACTGCGCCTGGACCCCTCGCTCAAATGTGCCCTCCTGGCCAAAAGCGATCCGCAGACCAGTTCCTCCTGGTTGGCCCAGGGCGGCATCGCGGCGGTCATGATCGCGGAGGACGCCCGCGCCTCGCACATCGAAGACACGTTGGTCGCCGGAGCGGGGCTGTGCGACGAGAAGGCCGTGCGGATGCTGATCGCGGAAGGCCCGCGAGATGTGCAGACCTTGATCGACTGGGACGTTCCTTTCGACCTCGACGACACCGGCAACGTGCGGCTCACCCGCGAGGGGGGACACAGTGCCAACCGGATTTTGCATTGCGGAGGGGACGCGACCGGCCGGGGCGTCACGCAGCGCCTGGCGGAAATTGCCGGCGGACGGCCCAATCTGTGGATCCGCGATCAGGCTTTCCTGATTGACGTGATCGTCGAAGACGGCGAAACCGCGGGCGTGCTCGCCTGGGATAACGGATACCGCATCTTCCAGGCACCACATGTGGTTCTGTGTACCGGTGGAATCGGCCAGAACTACGAATACACGACCAATCCGGCTTCCTCGACCGGAGACGGCATCGCCGCCGCTCTCCGTGCGGGGGCAGTCGTCCAGGATATGGAGTTCGTCCAGTTTCACCCGACCGCCCTGATGTCCCGCGATCCCTCCCGGCGCTTCTTCCTGATTTCGGAAGCGTTGCGCGGAGAAGGCGCAGTCTTGCGCAATGTCCAGGGGGAGCGGTTCATGCAGGGGTCGCATCCGCTGGCGGAACTCGCCCCGCGGGACATTGTCACGCGCGAGATTATGCGGGAGATGGAGCGAACCGGGTCGACATTTGCCTATCTCGACAGTACGCACCGTTCCTCGGAGTATCTGCGCGACCGGTTCCCGACCATCCACGAGGAGTGCCTGCGCCAGGGCATCGACATCGCGCGACAGTGGATCCCCGTTCGACCCGTCCAGCACTACATGATGGGTGGCATCCGCACCGGACTGGACGCGATGAGCAACGTGCCGGGGCTCTACTCGGTCGGAGAGACCGCCTGCACCGGGGTGCACGGTGCCAACCGGCTGGCCAGCAACTCCTTGCTCGAATGTCTGGTGTTCGGCCGGCATTGCGCGCAGTCCATCGGGAGCTCCGGGCGTCGTGTCCGAACGGGAGCCGTCCCCGCTCCACGTCCGCCGTTACCGGCCGGCAAGGCGGATTTGCCCGAGCTTCGCTGGCTGTTGCGCCACCGCATGATGCGAAACGCCGGGATCGTGCGCCGGACACAGGACATGCGCGACACGCTCGCCTTTGTCCGGGACATGAAAAATACACTCGAGACCGCCGCCGTCGCCACGCTCGACCACGTCGAACTATTGGATATGGCCACGGTGTCCGAAGCGGTCCTTGCGGCCGCACTGGACCGCACCGCCAGCGTCGGCGCCCATTTTCGCGAATCCGACCCGGAAGAAGCCGCAGAAGTGGCCGATCTTTCGATACCACCTCAAGGAGGAACCCCCTCATGAACTGGACTATGATCGATCCGATTATTGAGAACGCGATCCGCGAAGACCTGGGGTCGGGCGACGTGACGACGGCCGGCATCGGTCTTTTAGGCCAGATCTGCCAGGGCAGGTTCGTCGCCAAAGAAGACGGGGTCGTCTGCGGTCTGGAAGTCGCACGCCGCGTGTTCCTGCACGTCGACCGGATGTGCGGCGAAGAAGTACCGATTCTCATGGAACTCCTGACCACCGACGGAAGTGCGGTCTGCAAGGGAGAGGTGCTCGCCACCATTCAGGGCCCCGCGGTACCCATTCTGTCGGGAGAGCGGGTCGCGCTCAATTTTCTGCAGCACCTGTCCGGCATCGCGACCCGGACCGCGGACGCGGTCAGTCGGATCCGGGACACCCAGGCACGCATCGTCGACACGCGCAAGACCACACCGGGACTTCGGGGGATGGAAAAATACGCGGTACGGGCCGGAGGAGGCACGAACCATCGCTTCAACCTCTCGGACGGCGTCCTCATCAAGGACAACCACATCGCCGCGGCCGGCGGAATCACCGCTGCCGTGGCGGCAATCCGGCGGTATGCGCCGCACACCCTGCGCATCGAAGTCGAAGTGGAGTCACTCGAGCAGGTCGCCGAAGCGCTGGACGCGGGAGCGGACATCCTGCTGTTGGACAACA
>JAAYKS010000263.1 GCA_012522285.1 Clostridiaceae bacterium
AACGACATACTCATTCAGAACAAAACCTCATGGAATGCGATAACGGATTCCTTTAATGGTGTGACGGCGCTGCCAGCATTCGGATGCCTATGCCCGACTGAAGAGGAGCTACATTTATTTCCAGACCTCTCTGGCAAGAAAGTACTGGATAGTGGTTGTGGCAGTGGACACTCCCTCAAGTGGTGTGGAGACCACGGTGCATCTGAACTCTGGGGATTGGATCTCTCCGAACGGCAAATAAAACGCGCGCATGCACTCCTTGCAGATAATGGTTATGCTTCCCATCTGTTCTGCTCGCCGATGGAAGAGAATCCCGGATTGCCGGTGCATACATTCGATGTGGTCTACTCTATCTATGCCATCGGATGGACGGTGGATTTACAAAAGACTTTCGATTTGATCTCCGATTATCTCAAGCCTGGCGGCCTCTTTATCTTCAGTTGGGATCACCCATTCATGCACTGTGTGGATGTAAAGGATGAGACGTTGATTTTTTCCGGCAATTATTACGAGAAGGAACCCTTTACCTTTACACGAACCGCCGGAGGGAAAGGGGCGGGGCGCAACCCCGCGACTTATGAAGAAGGGGGTTATCCACTTACGCTCTATAACCGCCGCCTGTCCGATTACATCAATGCGCTTTCGAATGCGGGGCTTGCTGCCGTGCGTGTGGTCGAGGAAACCGATAGAGACACGCTGGAAAGAGAGTGCAGATTCACAAGCCAATACTATACGCCCTGCAAAGCGAAGCGTTTTCCTCTAAGCATTGTGGTGAAAGCGAAGAAGATATAGTTCATGATTGGTACCAGATAGGGAGTGAGCAGATGAATATCGTCTATAACGATGAAAAGAAAGAGTTACCCTTCGCGCAATTGCGTGAACTGTTTATCGCCGTGGGGTGGTCGGATAGCAACGAGTTACCTGTTGAGCGGAGAGCCGGTTTTTTGCATCCGTGGATTCATTCCACATTGGTGATTTCCGCATGGGATGGCGACAGATTGGTCGGGGCAGTCCGCGTTTTGAGTGACACGATTTTTCGCTCTGTGATTTACGATTTACTCGTTTCTCCCGCATATCAGGGGAAAGGCATTGGCAGCGAGCTGGTGCGCAGGTGTTTTGAACATTTCCCCGGCTCCGGGTGGCTGGTAGGCACTGAAGGGGAGACAGCGTACTTCTATAAAAAAAACGGCTTCTCCGATATAAAAGAACCGGACATCGTATTAGGGATCCCGTGCAAGCATTTCTGAGAGGCAAGAGATGCCGGTTGCTAAAACACAATATGGGGTACGACGTCGCAAACAAAAACCGGAGGAAACATATGGAAAGAGCTTGAATCGTATAAATTTGTGATTTATCAGCGGTCCGCTGGCGTTTGTTTTCTATGTCCTGCACGACATTTTGGGAAGTCTGCATTACCCCGGATACAATCCGCTCACGCAGGCGGTCAGTGATTTGACAGCAGTGAGCGCGCCTTCAAGATGGATTGCTCATTTATGCTTTTATGAATCTTTCCAGTGCGGTTGGATATGCCATTTTCCCGTTGAGCGAGGCAGGCGCACCGGACGGCTTTCAAAACCAGATGCACATTGTTGTCACGATCTTAGTGGTTGTCAGTGCCATTGTTTCGCTGATTCTGATCGCGGTTGGTTCTCGCCTGAAGTCAGGGGACAGCGTTTTAGGAGTTGTTGAAAGATTATCTGTTTATGCGGCTGTTGGATTCACCTGCTTCTTGGGAATCCGATGCATGTGCAAGGCAATAAAATAAACAAACACCAACTTCATCGGGCTCATGGCGCGGTAGGTTCTGGTTTGTCGTATCATACCCGTATACAGACAAAGACTACAGGAGACCTATCTCCCCGAAAATGGAGTCACCCATGACATACGACAACCTTCGCACGCAGATGCGCGCGTATTACGACTCGATGGCGAATCCGGAGCAGAATCCGGTCTTTGTCCGTGTCCGGGATGCGATCCGTCAGGAGATGGACGCATACGCCGAACGAACCCCGGGTGCGTCGGCGGTTACGCTGAAGAGCGTGTTGCATGAAGTGATTGCCGAGCGGTTTGAGCCGGTCCTTTTCTCACAAAGTCCGTTTTTCTATGAAATGGGCGTGCGCTGGGCTGCCAATTGGGGCATCCCCCGCAAAGGAGCGCCCGGATCATGGCTCATGGACCGGAGGGTGGATGCGTTTGTCTGCGATTCTCCGCTCTATCGTGATGCCATGAGCTTTGACCGCAGAAAAAGCACCGTGGGAATGATTGGCTGGAATCACGTGTTTGACTACGATCATCACTGCATCGGATATACGAAACTTTTCGCGGTTGGAGTCGGCGGCCTACTCGCTGAAATCGAAGAGGAGCTCCAGAAAAGCGGCATCAGCCCGGAGAAGACTGATTTTTTACTCGCCTCCCGCAGGAGTTGCCGTGCTGTCCTGCGTGTTGCGGAGCGCTTTGCCTTCAAAGCGGAAGAGATGCTGGAGGACAGGCACGATCGACTGGATCCGGTGGAACGCGAAAATCTGCGATGGATCTCCGAAACCGCCGGACGCATTCCCCGCGAACCTCCGGGAACGTTCCGGGAAGCGCTCGCCATGATCTGGTTCCTGCGAGAGGTGACCGCTTCTCTGGAAAATGTAGGCGTTTCCGTCGTTGGTCATCTGGACAGACTCGCCGATCCTCTCTATCGCGCCGATGTAGCCTCCGGCCGGATCACGGAAGAGGAAGCGCGCGACCTGCTGGTCAGGTGGATGATTCCCACAGATATCAAGTTTTTCCTCCACCGGACCGAGTGGCCGGAAACGAGCACCTGCGTGGAACTCGGCGGATGCGACACAGACGGTGCGATCGTTTTCAACGACATCACGCGGTTTGTCATCGAGGAGCACGAGAAAAACAAGCTCGTCAATCCAAAACTCAACTGCCGCTATTCTATACGCGCTCCGCGGGCGTATCTCGATCTCATTGGCGGGTGTATCCTGCGCGGGCACAACGTCTTCGCGTTGATCAACGACGATGTGATTATTCCGTCGCTCATGCGGGCGGGAAAGACCGAGCGCGAGGCGAGACTCTTCGTCAACGGTGGTTGTCAGGAGACGATGGTGGAAGGCGTGGAACACACCGCCGGTGCATTCTACTACTTTTCCATGCCTCGAGTCCTTGATCTGTGCCTCCAACCGGAGCCCCTCCCCGAAAAGATTCTCGGGTCGCACACGCTGGACGCCTATCCGCGTTTTATTGAGGCACCCGC
>JAAYKS010000034.1 GCA_012522285.1 Clostridiaceae bacterium
CCCCTCGCTTTCTGGTATCATGGGGGTATTCATTTTCAAAGAGTATTGAGGTGTTTTCCTTGTCCATATCCATGACCCAGGATGGCTGTATTTCCCTGGATGAAACCTGTCGGACCCTCCGACATTTATATACGGACGGTCGTACGTACCACATCCGTACATTTGGCTGCCAGCAGAACGAGAACGATGCCGAAATTCTGTCCGGCATCCTGGAGTCTTGTGGCATGTCCTCGGCCGCGACCGCCGAAGAGGCGGATCTGGTCATTCTGAACACCTGTAGTGTGCGTGAAAATGCGGACAGCCGCCTCTACGGGAATCTGGGCCGGCTCAAGGCGTTCAAGGCGGCGCACCCGGATCGCATGGTAGCGGTGTGCGGTTGCATGATGCGCCAGTCGCAGCATGTCGACAAAATAAAGCGCAGTTTCCCGTTCGTGGACCTGGTGTTTGGCACTTCGGATCTCCACAGGGTTCCGGAGCTGCTGATGCGACATGTCGCGGGGGAGAAGCGTGTCTATGACGTCGGTTCGGAAGACCGCATTGTCGAAGGTTTGCCGATCCACCGCCGGCGCCGGTTCCGCGCCCTGTGCACCATTATGTCGGGGTGCAACAACTTCTGTTCATACTGTATCGTGCCTTACACGAGAGGGCGGGAGCGCAGCCGCAAACCGGATGAGGTGCTGCGTGAACTGCGTGAGATTGCAAGCCAAGGATACAAGGAAGTGATGCTGCTCGGCCAGAACGTCAATTCGTACGGCCAGGACCTCGGAGAAGGCGCTCCGGACTTTGCCGCCTTGCTGGGACAGGCAGCCTCGATTCCGGGATTTGTACACGTGCGCTTTATGACATCCCACCCCAAAGATCTTTCAAGACGACTGATCGACACAATCGCTGGGCACCCGACGGTTGAGCGCCATCTGCACCTACCGCTGCAGTCGGGGAGTGACCGGGTCTTGCGCGAAATGAATCGAGGGTATACGCGCCAGGAGTATCTGGAGATCGTGGAGTACGCCCGCGCCAGCATTCCGGGACTTGCGATCAGCACCGATCTGATCGTCGGATTTCCCGGCGAGACCGAATCCGATTTCCTGGACACCCTCGACATGATGGAGCGGGTCCGATTCGACAGCGCCTTCACATTTTTGTATTCCCCCCGCGAAGGAACCCCGGCCGCCCGGCGGGAAGATGCAGTAGACCCTGCCGTGATGTCGGAGCGGTTTGCCCGGTTGGTGACACTGCAGGATGCACACAGCCTTGCCTCCAACGAGACGGTGTGCGGACAGTCGTTGCGCGTGTTGGTCGAAGGGGAGAGCTCCCGCTCCGACGTATACACCGGGCGTACCAGTGACCACCGGCTGGTGAATTTTACGGTGCCGGAGACGGTGCGCGCCACCATCGATCCCGATCTCCTCGCAAACGGACTCGAAAACACATTGGCCACCATCCGTATCGAGAAAGCGCATCCCTATTATCTCGAGGGATCGCTGGAAGGCGGGTTGTTATGACGGCTCCTTTACTGGCAGCGATCGACCGTTCCCGCATCACCCCGATGATGCTGCAATACATCGAGCAGAAGGAAGCGATGCCGGACTGTCTTTTGTTTTTCCGGCTGGGCGATTTTTACGAGATGTTTTTTGACGATGCGGTGGTGGTTTCCAGAGAGCTGGAGCTGGCGCTGACCGGCCGGGATTGCGGTCTGGACGAACGGGCACCGATGTGCGGAGTGCCCTACCATGCCGCGGACACCTACATCGCGCGCCTGGTGGCGAGAGGGTACAAGGTCGCGGTCTGTGAACAAGTCGAAGACCCCGCGCTCGCCAAAGGACTTGTCCGTCGGGAAATCGTGCGTGTGGTGACACCCGGCACCATTACGGATTTGTCGGCACTGGATGAAAAACGCAACAATTTCATCGTATCGATCTACCGGATCGGGCCCTATTTTGGCATCGCCGCCGCGGATCTGACCACCGGAGGGCTGGAGGCCGCCACACTGGCTGACACAGATCCCGAGATGCTGCTCATGGACCAGATCGCGCGATACCAGCCTTCGGAAATCCTGTGCAACCAGGCGTTTATGGAAATGGACATGGCGGCAAAGGTCAAGACCCGTGCGGGCACCTCCGCCTCGGTGCGCCCGGACGGGCAGTACTCCCATGAACGTGCTGAGCAGCTCTTCCCGGGGCAGGGAGGGGGCAGCGCTCCCTGGGGTCCTGCTGCCTCCGCGCTGATGCTGTACCTGGAAGAGACGCAGCGGCGTATGCCGGAACACATGCGAGCGATCCGGATTTTCGGTGCGGACGAGTATATGGCGATCGATCCGGTCGCGCGCAGAAATCTGGAAATCGTGGAAACCCTGCGGGATCAAGCCCGCCGGGGTTCGTTGCTCTGGGTACTGGACCGCACGCAGACCTCGATGGGCGGACGCATGATCCGGCGCTGGATCGAGCAGCCCCTGATGCGCACCGCCGACATCACGCGCAGACTGGACGCGGTCGGAGAACTCAAAGAGCGTTTCCTGCTGCGGCAGGAGCTGCTTGAAGCGCTGCACGGCATCGGAGACATCGAGCGCCTGACCGGCAAGGCGAGCCTGGGCAGCATCCACGCCCGCGACCTTCTCTCGCTGCGCAACGCCCTCAACCATGTCCCGTACCTGCTCGAACGAATGGAATCCTGCAAGACGCCGCTTCTCGTCACGTTGCGCGACGGTTTGGACCCGCTCGACGACATCCGCTCCCTGCTCGAACAATCCATTGCGGACGAAGCGCCCCTCCAGCTCAAAGACGGCAATATCATCCGTCTCGGATACAACGAGGAGGTCGACCGGTTGCGCGCTGCTTCCACCGAAGGCAGGGACTGGATTCTGGCTCTGGAAGCTCGGGAACGGGAAAAGACCGGGATCCGGAACTTGAAGGTCGGATACAACAAAGTGTTCGGGTATTATCTCGAAGCCACCAAATCCACTCTCGCACAAGTCCCCGCCTCCTATATACGCAAACAAACCCTGGCCAATTGCGAACGGTACATCACAGAAGAATTGAAAAATCTGGAAGACACCGTTCTGGGGGCTCAGCAGCGCCTGGCGGATCTCGAGTACGAGCTGTTTGTGCAGGTGCGCGAGCAGGTGGCTGCACAGGCCGCCCGGTTGCTCGCGCTGTCCGACGGAATCGCACAACTGGATACCCTTTCCTCCTTGGCAGAAGTCGCAGATCGAGAAGGATACTGTCGCCCGGATGTCAACATGTCTACAATCATCGATGTTAAGGCTGGAAGACATGCTGTTGTGGAAAAAATATTGGGACCGGGAAAGTTTGTTCCCAACGACGTGTATCTCGATATGGACAGCAACAGGTTTCTGTTGTTGACCGGTCCGAACATGGCGGGCAAGTCAACCTATATGCGGCAGATTGCGCTGATGGTTCTCATGGCGCAGGCAGGTAGCTTCGTCCCGGCCAGGGAAGCGTCCGTCGGGCTTGTCGACAAGATCTTCACCCGGGTGGGGGCTTCGGACGACCTGTCCGCCGGGGATTCCACCTTTATGGTGGAGATGCGGGAAGTGGCCGGCATACTCCGGAACGCGACCGAGCGCAGCCTTCTGATCCTGGATGAGATCGGTCGCGGAACCAGCACATATGACGGATTGTCGATCGCGTTTGCGGTCATCGAACATATCGCGGATCGCGGGCATCTGGGGGCGCGCACCTTGTTTGCGACCCATTACCACGAGCTGACCGACCTCGAGGACGTGGTGCCCGGCATACGGAACTACCACGTGGCAGTCGAAGAAGAAGGCGGCGAGGTGCGATTCCTCCACCGCATCGATCCGGGCGGTTCCGACGACAGCTACGGCATCGAGGTGGCCCGGTTGGCCGGTGTACCGAATACAGTCGTCCATCGCGCACAGGAGATTTTGCGCACCTTGGAAGACGAAAACCAGGGGAAGCAACGTCTGCGGCTCCGGAAGTCCGCACGCCCCATGGAAGGGCAGGTCGACCTCTTTAGCGCCACCGCTTCCATGCTGCAAATGGACGGCATCCTGGAACAACTGCGAACAACGGACGTACAGTCCATGACGCCGCTCGATGCGATGAATCTGCTCTACGATTTGGTGCAGAAAGCGCGCAAAGCCTAAGGGAGGAACGGGTTTATGGGACATATCCGCACGCTGGACATCCAGACCGCCAACAGCATCGCCGCGGGTGAAGTGGTCGAACGTCCGGCCTCCGTGGTCAAAGAGCTCTGCGAAAACGCCATGGATGCCGGAGCTTCCTCGATATCGGTCGAAATCCGCAACGGGGGTGTCTCGTCGATCCAGGTGACCGACAACGGCCGCGGTATGGATCACGACGACGCGCTGGCCGCCTTTGGCCGGCATGCGACCAGCAAACTCCGCACCCTTTCGGATCTGGACGCCATCGGGACGATGGGGTTCCGCGGAGAGGCATTGGCCAGTATCGCGGCGGTGTCGCGCGTCACCCTGCACACGCGACAGCCGGGAAGCCCTGCGGGAACCCGTGTGCGCATCGAGGGCGGGCAGCAGATGGAACACGCCGTGGCGGGCTGCCCGGAAGGCACCACAATCGAGGTGGAAAATCTCTTTTACAACACGCCCGCCCGATATAAGTTTTTGAAAAAAGACGCAACGGAGGCCGGATATATCGGGGACGTGGTCGAGCGCCTCGCGCTTTCCCGCCCGGACATTTCGTTTCGCCTGGTCGCCAACGGCCAGGAACAATTGCGAACCCCTGGCAACAACGACCTGATCTCCGCGGTCTATACCGTGTTTGGCAAACAGGCCGCTTCCGAATGCATCGCGGTCGAGCACCGCCACGAAAGTCTGTTGGTCACCGGATTTGCGGGTATCCCTGAAAATGCGCGCAGCAACCGATCCCGGCAGATCCTTCACGTCAACGGGCGGGCGGTCCAATCCAAAGTCTTTTCCGCCGCGGTCGACGAGGCGTATCGCAACAGGATGATGAAGGGAAAGCATCCCTTTGTGCTCATGCGCCTGGAGATCCCGCCCAATCTGGTCGACGTCAATGTACATCCCCAAAAACTGGAAGTCCGGTTTTGGAACGATGGGGAAGTCTTCCTGGCGATCCTGCACGCGTTGAAATCGGTACTGGAAACACATCGTCCCGGTGAGACCCAAGCCGCCGGAGAGGACGACCGGCATTCGATCCCTTCGCAGACGGGCGCAACGGATGCCACGTCTTCCGCTCAACCTGCGGGAGAACGCGCTGCACCTCCATCGGACGGGGAAGCGACCGGCAGCGGCGTGCTCCCGCAGCCCGGGATTCAATCCTGGCTTCCGGTCGACGGGGAAGTCGCCGCATCCGCTTTCTCTTCCACAGAAACGCAACCGCCGGTCCCCTCCGTGCGGGATGACAAGACGGACGGTCAGGTGGCGGAACCGCCGGCTCCGTACGTGGTGCAGACCGCGGATCCGTTTTTTTCGAAAGCCCGCTATATCGGGATTGCATTCGGTACGTATGTACTGCTTGAAGATCGGGAAGACCTGGTTCTGATGGACCAGCATGCCGCCCATGAACGCATCCTGTTCGAGCGGCTGCTAAAGCGCGCGTCTTCCGGATCGATCCAGGCGCAGTCGCTCTTGGTTCCCGCCTCCATGGAGATCACCTCGCGGGAGGCCGGCCTCCTCGAAGCAAGGCGAGAAAAGATCGAAGAAGCGGGATTCCAGTTTGATTTTCTGGGTGCCCACGCGGTAGCGGTTCGTGCGATTCCAGGCAACGAAGAGGAACTCTCCTCGACGAAAGCCCTGCGCGCTTTGTTGGACGTCCTGGCCGACGACCTGGACGGGAAACGGGAGGACATCAAAACCGAGATCCTCGCATCCATCGCCTGCAAAGCCGCTATCAAGGCCGGCGACCGCGTGGACGCGACAGAAGTGAAGGCGTTGCTGTCCGGCCTATCCGGGCTGGAGAATCCATATCAATGCCCGCACGGGCGACCGATCCTGTTCCGGATGTCCCGACGCGAACTGGAAAAACGGTTCAAAAGGATCGTATGAGCAATCGTGTTCTCGTGATCACCGGTCCGACCGCCACCGGCAAGTCGTCCGTGGCGCTCGAACTCTGCCGACATCTTGACGGCGAGATCGTGAACGCCGATGCCATGCAGGTGTACCGCGGGATGGACATCGGCACGGCCAAATCTTCTCCTGCGGAACGGAAAGAAGTACCCCATCATCTGATCGATATCCGCTCCCCATCGGAATCGTATTCCGTCGCCGACTATGTGAGGGACGCCGCTCTGGCGATCCGCGACATTCACCTCCGCGGACATCTTGCGGTCGTGTGCGGCGGGACCGGTCTTTATGTCCAGTCCCTGATGGAGGGGATTCAGTTTCACCCGCATTCCTACAACCCGGAGGTGCGGCGGGAACTGGAAGAACAAGCAGACCGCGAAGGGGTGGCGGCTCTGCGCCGGCAGTTGCAGGAGATGGATCCCGAAAGTGCCAGCCGGCTGACGGACGGCGACCGCCGTCGCGTGATCCGCGCGCTGGAAATGATCCGGACGACCGGATCGACCCCGACAGCACTGCGGGAACAATCCCGACTGGAAGGACCGTCCTTCGACTTTACGTCGTTTTGTCTGACTTTGGAGCGGCCCCTTCTGTACGCCCGGATAGAGGCGCGGATCGACCGGATGTTCGAGGCCGGTCTGCCGCAGGAAGCGGCCTCGGTGTTGTCGAACCAGCCGGGACCCACCGCGCGTCAGGCGATCGGGTACAAGGAATTTGCACCATGGCAGGCAGGCGAACAGGACCTCACGCAAGTGGCCGAACAGATCAAAATCGCAACACGACACTATGCAAAACGCCAATTGACCTGGTTTCGCAGGATGTCGACGCTGGTCTGGATCGACAACGTGGAGCCCCAAAAAACGATGGAAATCCTAAAACGCGCCTGATTTGATCAAAATTTGTTTATACCATCTTGGATGTGGCACGAAACTGTCATACCCTTGGGTTGCACTTGTGCATCCCCAGTATCGCCTCTGATCAAGGCACGTATCTTTCTTCGCGATTCAGATGTAGAAAGGAAATGTGAGAAATGACTTATCGCAGACACTCGGAATACATGTTCGACAAACTGACGACCCCGTCCGGCTTGCCGGTCGGAAAACGCGAGCCGGGCGGTTCTCGCATCAACATTCAGGATGCGTTTTTGAATCACTGCAGACGTGAAAAAGTCGGAGTGGAGATCACCATGATCAACGGTGCGGTTTGTGCCGGCACCATCGTGGGATTCGACAACTTTGTGATCGCGTTGGAACAAGAGGGAAAACAGACACTGGTGTTCAAGACCGCTATTATGCAGGTCGATCCGGTGGTTTTCGTCAACTATATTTTCAATGACGCATACCGGCCGGACGCGTACCGCCACGACGCCTCACATGAGCGTGCGGAAAACCCCGACCACTTTGCCTAGGATTCTGCAATTGTCGCCGCCGAACGGGATGGGGTGGTAGGCCGGATTTTCCGGTTTCAGGTAGATTCTGCCGCTCTTTCTGACCAGCGTCTTGACCGTCGCTTCGTCATCGATCAACGCGACCACTGTATCTCCGTTTTCGGCAGACTGCTGCCGGCGGACCAGCACATAGTCACCGTCCAGGATCGCGGCAAGCATCATACTGTCGCCCCGGACGCGCAGCGCAAAATGATCCTCTGCCTTTCCGATAAACTCGGCCGGAAAGGGGAGGATGCGCTCGATGTTCTGGTCTGCCAGCAGCGGGATGCCGGCAGCCACGGTCCCTATGACCGGCATGTTGACGACCTGGGGAGATTGACGGGACGGGATGGTGATCGCGCGGCGCTTGCCGGCGGTATATTCGATCTTGCCGGACTCGTGCAGGCGCTTCAGATGGCCGTGTATAGTTGAAGTGGAGTGGATGCCGACGCCTTGGCAGATATCCCGGACCGACGGGGGATATCCGTTGGCATCGAGATACTCGGCGATATAGCGGTATACCATTTCCACCGTTTCTTCCAGATTGCTGCGTGTGAACTTGCGGTCGGCCATCACTACACCTCCGTCATGGATATAGAACATGTGTTCATCTCTTCCACGTGAATATATCATTATCCGAACTCGATTGTCAAACGATTGTTCGTTCCGAATGATCCGAATCTCTCATCGCGGGACGATCTGCTATAATGGGGAACAGGTTTCACGTTGGATGGTTGCTCAAATGAAGAAAAACGGCCTGACAGACCCGTCCCAGCCGGAGTCACAGACATCGGACTTTGGCCTCGAATCAGACAATTCGATCGATTCGCCGGAGACGGCGACCTCCGCACCGGATCCGGTAACGGACGCCGAGGCGGACTTTGTTGCACCTGTTGTTTCCTCCGAGTCCCCCTCGGATCCCGAACAACCGGATCCGCCCAAGCGCCCCGCCAGAAAACGCACCAGTTCCAAACGCGCGGTGGTTCACCCTGTCGAGCAAGAGCCGGAAGTGGTGTTGCCTCCGCTGGAAACGGCACCGGAAAACGAATCGGAAGCACAACCTGACGTTCCCGAGGCGGAAGCACGGCCTGACGTTCCCGAACCGGAGACGGCCCTACTGCCGGATGCGCTCGAGGCAACTGGATCTGCCTTGGTCTTGGATTCCACCCTCGCAAATACGGATAATCATGTGGTACCGCTGGAGAGAGATTGGGAACCGCAAGTTCAGGACCCGGATGTGGAGGGGATTGATGCGCATGAAGAGAA
>JAAYKS010000035.1 GCA_012522285.1 Clostridiaceae bacterium
GCGTCATCTGCATGGCGATCCTGCGCTTCGCGTCGTCCTCCGACATCCCCCGCGCGACCAGCCGCGGAATCCGGACGGCGTCGTCCGCCCATACCACCCACACCTGATCGCAGACGTCCACAAACCCGTGCTCGACCGGGATCGGCACATCCAGCACCAGCGCTTTAGCGCCCTGCTCCCTGTACGCTTCGACCCGAAGGCCCATTTGTTCCAGCACATGGCGGTGGATGATGGCACTGAGCCGGTCCAGGGCGGGTTTGTCCCGAAACGCCATGGACGCGATCCACTTGCGGTTCATCGCCCCGTCGGGTGTGATGGACCGGGGTCCGAACGCCTCCCTGATTTCGGGGAGCGCAACCCCGTCTTCGGCCGTCACTTCGCGCGATATGGCATCCGCATCCAGCACCGGCAGACCGGCGTTGGAGGCAAATCCGGCGACCGTGCTTTTCCCGCACCCGATCCCGCCGGTCACTCCGATGATGAACATGACTGTCCTCCTGCCGGGCGCACCCGGTCTGATTTTTCTATTTGGTGTCGAACCAGCTTGCGCCCCGGCGGACCTCCGCTTCGAGGGGCACCTGGAACTGCACGATGGACTCCATGCCTTCGCACAGAATCCCGGCAGCGCGGTCCGCCTCGTCAGGCGACGCCTCGACGATGAGTTCGTCGTGGACCTGCAAAACAAGCCGAGCTTCCAACCCCTGCGTACGAAGCTGCTGCTCGACACGGACCATCGCCATCTTCATGATGTCCGCGGCGGTTCCCTGTACCGGCGTGTTCATGGCGACCCGCTCTCCGAAACTGCGGATGTTGCGGTTGGAAGAACGGAGTTCGGGAATCGGTCGGCGGCGGCCGAACAGGGTTTCGGCATATCCGGTGCGATAGGCCAGTGCGACCTGCCCCTCCAGATAGGTGCGGATCCCGGGGAACTCCGCGTAATACTCGTCGATATAACGCTGGGCTTCTGCGACACCGATGCCAAGACTGCGTGCCAGCCCAAACCCGGAGACGCCGTATGCGATCGAGAAATTGACGGTTTTGGCGATCGAGCGCATCCCCGCGTCAACCGCGTCCTCTTCGACGGAAAAGATCTTGCAGGCGGTCGCGGTGTGAATGTCTTTTCCGGACAGAAACGCTTCGATCATGGCCTGGTCGCCCGACAGATGTGCCAGGAGGCGCAGTTCGATCTGGGAATAGTCCGCGTCGAGAAGGAGAAAACCGGGGGGGGCGACAAACGCCTTTCGGATTTCACGCCCGATCTCGGATCGAACCGGGATGTTCTGGAGATTTGGATCGGAACTCGACAGCCGGCCGGTCGCGGTGACCGCCTGGTTGAAATTGGTATGGACCCGCCCGTCGACCGGATCGATCACCTTGGCCAGTCCCTCGACAAAGGTCGACCGGAGTTTGGACAGCGTCCGGTATTCCAGAATCATCATGACACCCGGGTGCAGTACCGACAGCCGCTCCAGTTCCTCCGCGTCGGTGGAATAATTTCCGTTTGCATTGCGTTTGCCGCCCGGGAGGCCCAGCTTGTCGAACAGGACTTCGGACAGCTGCTTGGGCGAGTTGATATTGAACGGACCGCCGCACAGGGTATGGATCTTTTGCTCCAGTGATTCAATTTGATCCTGGAACTCGGCGGACAACTGTGTGAGAGTATCCCGGTCCACGTGAAATCCGGCCTTCTCCATCCCGGCCAGAACCGGTACCAGCGGCATCTCGATCTGCTCCGCAAGAGAGGTCATGCCCCGTTCCGACAGCAGGGTTTGCTGCGCGGCGGCGGTCTCCAGGTATGCGACGGCCAGCCGGGCCGCCTCTTCTCCGTCCGGATGCGTGGGAGAAGAGGGTTCCTTGTCGCCCGGGTCAAACAATCCGGTTTGTGCGCCGGCCGCGTCGACTGCATGTTGCATTTCAGGCAGCCGGGAGCCGGTGCTCGCCTCATGAATGCGGGCAAAATCGGGCTTTCCGTCCAGTTGCGACAACAGGTAGGCTGCGATCAAAATGTCGTGCAGCCTCGCGCCATGCCATGGTGCCTCCCCTTTTTTGAGGTCGTTTTTCAGGTCAAACCCGATGATCCGGATCTCTTTTTTCACACAGTATGAAACGAACGCCGGGAGCATTTGCAGCTCGAACCGGCCGACGGAAGCTTCCGAACCGTCGGGGCGGACCGCGCAAACCACGTCCGGATCGACAAAGACCAGTGCTGCCCCGGAGTTGACACCCCGATCCAGAAAGGCGGCAAGTCCCTTTGACGTGAGTTCCAACCTTTCGGAAGCCGCAGGAACCACAAGAGCCTCCGACGGCTCGGATGGAACGTCGTCGACCCCCAGCCGGACCGCGATGCTGCGCATCCCGAGCCGGGACAGCAGGGCGCCCAGCTTCTCCCGATCGGGCGTACCCAGCCGCAAATCTTCCGTCGTCAGGTCGATGGGCGCGTCTTTGCAGATCGTGGCCAGTTCCCGGGACAGGTATGCGATGTCTTTGGACTCAGTCAATTTGGAGGCCAGAGCCGGACGGATGGAATCGAGCGATTCGTATACCGCATCCAGCGTCCCGTATTCCGCGATCAGGGCAAGTGCGCCTTTTTCTCCGATGCCCCGGACACCGGGGATGTTGTCCGACGCGTCCCCCATGATGGCTTTGACATCGATCAGCCGCTCGGGGTCCACACCATATTTTTCCAGCACCGCCGCGCGGTCAAACACTTCGGTGGTCGTTTGTCCGCTTCGCGAGACAGGCAGCATGAGTCGAACATGGTCGTTGACAAGCTGGAGGCCGTCCCGGTCTCCGCTCAGAATGGAGACCTGCACCCCCTCCCTTCCCATCCGTGCGGACAGGGTGCCGATCAAGTCGTCGGCCTCGTATCCGGGGAGCTCCGCTGTGCGAACCCCCATCGCGTGGAGGATCTCCTTGATCAGCGGCATCTGCAGGGCAAGGTCATCCGGCATCGGTTTGCGGGTCGCCTTGTACCCGTCATACGCCTGATGTCGGAACGTCGGCTCTTTGCGGTCAAACACCGCGCAAACATGCGTGGAAGAGAGTTCCTCCATCGTTTTGAGATAGATGTTGAGATAACCGAGCAGCGCCCCCGTGGGGGTGCCGTCCGGTGCAGTCAACGGCCGTCGGCCGGCCAACGCGAAATACGCGCGGTTGATGACACTGTTTCCATCTAGAAGCAATAGGTTTACACGGTTCAATTCTCCACCCGCCACGTCAGGATCAGCCAGGTTCCGGAGGTGTCCGTAAGAGAAGCCTCCATCGGCGGCAGGAGCGCAAGGGCTTCCCGCAAGCGATGGTTTTCCGGGCTGTCGTCGGAGGGGATCGGCGTCTCGCCTTCCATTATCGCAATATCCGTGGCGTTTTCGCAACCGGCCGCGTCTTCTTCCACCCAAGTCGCAAGGATCGACCGGGCGGCCTGAATGTCCTGCCCCTGCGGGAGCCAGACCGCCAGGGTGCAAACCTCGTCCACATAGTCGGCGTAGGGTTCGCCGGCGATCCCCGCGTCGCTAAGTGACGTACTCACGGATCGTGTATCGAGCACCGGGCCTCGAACATCCGTCACATTCGTACTGTCGGATCCTTTTTCGTCCCACGGAGAAAGATTGGTGGACGCGGGTGCCACCTCGTTCTGGGTTCCTCCGGCTACAGTGAGTACAGACTCGGGTCCCTCGGCTTTATACTCGGAATCGATACCGAGCCGCGACCTGCCTTCTCCCAGCAGCAACGGCAACGCCAGGGCGACCACCAGTACCGCGGCAGCCACCGCCGACCAGGCCGTCAGCCGGCGCTGTCCGGCCGGAAAAACGAATTTGGATGACTGCGCTCGCACAGGGGATGTTTGATCAGAGGCTTCGGAACGGATGCGGACCATCATGGCGGCAAAAGCCTCCGGCCGGGGTTCCACACGGTCCAAACGGGTCCGGATCACCGATGCCGCCTTTTGGGCGCGTGCGGCATCGGACATGCGGTCGCGACACCCCGCACATCGTTCCAGATGTGCGTCCACCCGTCTCTTGCGCCATCCGGTCAAGGCGCCGTCCATGTAGGCCTCCCATACCCGATCGCGGACACGGCATCCCGAAGATGCCGACCGGCCGTCTTTTGTTTTCTTTGTCACTGCCCTTCACCTCTTGTATACAACCGCCAGCAGGCGGAGAAACGATTCATGGGATAGACGTCGCAGGCGCTAAAAAAGTTCCCTCCCGGACAGCAGGCGTCCGAGTTGCGCTCTGGCACGGAAGAGTCTTGATTTGATGGTTCCCTCCCCGATCTGCTCGATGGAAGCGATCTGGGTGTAGCTCAACCCCTCGATATCGCGCAGCCACAGGATCCGGGCCTGTTTTTCCGGGAGCTGCAGGATGCAGGATCGGATTTCGTCCACCGAGACTTTCGTTTCCAGCTGGTCGTCCGGCAGGGGTCCTCCGTCCGCAAGTTGAATGGCAGGAGAAGGACTGTCCTCGTCCAGCGCGGCTTCGATCGAGACGAGCGATCCAACACGGTTCTTGCGGATATAGTCATAGCAGGTGTTCATCGCGATCCGGTACAGCCAGGTGTAGAAGGACGCGCGCTCGCCAAACGACGACAAAGAACGATAGACTTTCAGAAACGTTTCCTGCACACAATCTTCGGCATCCTGCGGATTGCCGAGCACACCAAGACAGATCCGGTAGACGCGGGGGTAATACCGCTCTGCCAGTTGCTCAAATGCCAACATGTCGCCCTGAAGCGCCTGGCTGACAAGATACAGATCGTCTTCGGGCTGCAATCGTCTGCCTCCCTATCGGCGGCGCAAGCCGCGCGGATGGTGCGTCAGGGTCCGGAGATCGAGCCGGCCTGCAGGTGATGCCGGAACCGGTTGACCGCAGGGACACAGGCCGTGCCCACCACGATGCCGGCGATGCCCTGGAACGAGTTGTACAGGATGTTGGCGGTAGCGGCGCCCGGATCATACACAAACACTTCGTAGATGAAATAACCGGCCACCATCAGGATTTCGCAACCCAGAAATACAAGCGCATAAGGCAGGATGTTTTTCTTTAAATAACGCCTGGCCGCCAGGCCCGCGATCAGGCCCATCAGCGCTTTGATCACCAGCGTGGCTGGAATGTAGACCGGGAAGCCTGTAAACCAGTCGGCCAGCGCGCTGCCCAGTGCCGCCGGCACCGCGGCGAAGGGTCCAAGCACCATCGATGCGATAAAGATGACGCCGTCTCCCAGATTGACATACCCCGCGGGCACCGGAAACGGGACATGTACCAGTGTGGCCAACATGACCAGCGCTGTGAATATACCGCCGTAAGCGATCGAGCGGATCGTCCAGCTTTTATGTCTTTCTTTTTTCATCGAACCGCCCGTTCCACTTTTCTTGTCAACCATACTCGTCCTGCCTTTCCCCATCCCGGGAAACCCTTACGGGTGCCCGAAAAACGCATTGCCATTATAGCGCATCCTGTACCGATGGCGATACGGGCGGGTCCTGTCCGTGCACGCAGGCAGCGATCATGAGTTTGATCCGGTTCAACTGATTCACTTCGCTGGCCCCGGGATCGTAGTCGACAGGGACGATGTTCGCCTGCGGATAGAGCCGGCGGATTTCCCGGATCATTCCCTTGCCGGTCACATGGTTGGGAAGACAGGCAAACGGCTGCGCGCAGATGATATTGGGGACATCCGATCCGATCAGTTCCAGCATTTCGGCCGTCAGGAACCACCCTTCCCCACTGGCGTTGCCCAGCGACAACACCTTGCGCGCCATCGTGGCCAGTTGCTCGATCCGGGGAGGGACCGCAAACAGCCCGCTGCGCCTCAACGCGGTGCGCACCGGACCGCGCATCGACTCCAAAAAGCCGATAGCCGCATGACCCACCACCGCCGACAGGAGGGGGGCTCCCATGTGCCGAACCTTCCAGATTCCGCTCCGGAAACTGTACAGGAAGAAATCCAGCAATCCGGGGACACAGGCCTCGCAGCCTTCGGACTCGATGACGTCAACCGCGTGGTTGTTCGCGTCCGGGTGGAATTTCACCAGAATTTCGCCTACCAAACCCACGCGCGGTTTGCGCCGGCTTTTGTCAAAATCAAACGTCGTAAACGCGGATACAATCCCTCGGACCAGAGTTCTGTAGCCCATGCGGCGGCGACGGCCCGGCGGGGGATTCAAAAAGTCGGCACAGGCATCCAGCCAGGTTCTGTACAGCCGATCCGCTCCTCCGGGTTCCTTTTCATAAGGACGTACACGCAACAGGGCGGTCTGCAGCAAATCCCCCAGGACGAGCGCCCGCACGACGCGTATCAGCAGGCCCGCCGAGAAACGGAATCCCGGGTTGGTCTCGATCCCCTGTACGCTGAGCGACAAAACCGGCACTTGTCCGTAACCGGCGTCCTGCAAAGCCTTGCGCAGGAACGCGACATAGTTGGTGGCCCGGCAGGCGCCTCCGGTCTGCGTGATCATCAGCGTGCAGGCGTCCGGATCGAACCGGCCCGACTGCAGCGCATGGATCAACTGCCCGACCACCAGGATCGAGGGATAACACGCGTCGTTGTTTACATATTTCAGACCGGTTTCCACATCCGCCGGACCGGCTTTGTCCAGGATTTCCACCCGGTATCCGGATCGATTGAGTGCGGCGGAAATGAGTTCAAAATGGACCGGCGACATCTGAGGTGCCACCAGGGTATGTGTTTTTTTCATCTCTCGGGTGAATGGTCTGCGTTCCAGGCGATAGGGCCTTCCCGGCACCGGCGCCTTCCCCGTTTTGGCGCGCTCTTCGATGGCGGCTTTCAGGGAACGGATCCGGATGCGGGCGGCTCCCAGACTGCTGACCTCGTCGATTTTGAGCAGGGTATACATCTTGCCCGATGCTTCGAGAATCTCCTGCACCTGGTCCGTGGTGACCGCATCCAGTCCGCAGCCAAACGAGTTGAGCTGGACCATCTCCAGTTCGGGTGCCTGCGCGACATAGGCCGCGGCCTCGTACAACCTGGCATGGTAGGTCCATTGGTCGACCGACCGGATCGGGCGTTCCAGTATCCCCTCGCCCGCAATGCTGTCCTCGGTCAGCACCGCGAACCCGAGTCCCGTGATCATGTCCGGGATGCCGTGATGTACTTCCGGATCCGCGTGATACGGGCGGCCGGCGAGCACGATGCCGATCTTCCCCTGTGCGCGCAAATCCCGCACCGTTTTTTCGCCCATCGCCCGCATGTCTTCGCGGAAACGTGCCTGTTCGGCCATTCCCTCCCGTACCGCGTCGGTCGCCTCCTGACGCGTCACACCCCAGGAAGCAAAGACCTCCGCCAGCTTTTTTGCCAGCACGTCCGGCTTGTGCATGGGCAGGAAGGGGTTCAAATACCGGATGTTTCGCTCCCGCAGCACATCCATGTTCGCGCGGATCACTTCGGGATAGGAGGTCACGATCGGACAGTTATAGTGATTTCCCGCGCGCGGGTTTTCCTCCTGCTCGTAGGGTAAATCCGGATAGAAGATCGTTCCGATCTCCTGCTCCACCAGATCGACGATGTGTCCATGGACCAGTTTGGCCGGATAACAGACACTTTCGCTCGGGATGGTTTCCATCCCCTTCTCAAAAATCGCGTGGGTGGAGCGGTCCGATAAAAGGACGCGAAA
>JAAYKS010000264.1 GCA_012522285.1 Clostridiaceae bacterium
CGACACCGCGAACGCGAGACATCGAGGCATGCAACACCGGTCCGTACAGGGCGGGATATTCATGCTGATGTATAAAGACAGCCACAGAAAGAAAGGATGGAAAGACACATGGCAAATCGATTGACGATTGACCGAACACGGGAGAAGGCGCAAATCAGCCGCCACATTTACGGTCATTTTGCGGAGCACCTGGGACGCTGCGTATATGAGGGGATCTGGGTTGGTGAGGATTCGCCCATTCCCAACACCCGCGGCATCCGGAACGATGTCGTGGCCGCTCTCCGCGCTATCAAGGTCCCGCTGGTCCGCTGGCCGGGCGGGTGCTTTGCGGACGAGTACCATTGGATGGACGGCATCGGTCATCGCGAGAACCGCAAAGAAATGATCAACACCCACTGGGGAAACCTCGTGGAGAACAATCACTTCGGCACGCACGAGTTCTTTGACTTCTGCGAACAGGTCGGATGCGAACCCTATGTGGCCGGCAATCTGGGCAGCGGCACGCTCCAGGAAATGTCGGAATGGGTCGAGTACATGAACTTTGACGGCAAGTCCCCGATGACCCAGATGCGGGCGGCCAACGGACGGGAAGAACCCTGGCGTCTCCGGTACTTCGGCATCGGCAATGAAAACTGGGGCTGCGGCGGCAAAATGCGGGCGGAGTATTACGCGGATGAGTACATGCGCTACGCGACCTACTGCCGGGATTATCCGAACGCAAAACTGTACCGGATCGCGGCCGGACCGCGCAAAGACAACTACCACTGGACGAAGGTGCTGATGGAGAACGCCGGGATGTACATGGACGGGCTGGCGCTGCACTATTACACCCGCCTGGAAGACACCTCCATGGTCACCAAACTGCCTGACGGCAATGCCCGGTACGCCCGCAATCCTAACGTCAAGAGCTATTCCGCGACACAGTTTGAGCGCAAGGAATGGGACATCGTGATGCGGGAGTCCTGGTTCACCGAAGAGCTGATGACCAGGCATTCCGCGATCATGGACGCGTACGATCCGGACAAGAAAGTCGCGCTGATCGTTGACGAATGGGGTACCTGGTTTGCGGTTGAGCCGGGCACCAACCCGGGATTCCTCTACCAGCAGAACACCCTCCGCGACGCACTGGTCGCCGGGATGCATCTGAACATCTTCAACAATCACGCGGACCGGGTCCGGATGGCCAACATCGCGCAGATGATCAATGTGCTGCAGGCGATCGTACTCACCGACGGGGAGAAGATGGTTCTGACGCCCACCTACCACGTATTCGACATGTTCAAGGTGCATCAGGACGCGATGCTGCTGGATCACAACCTGCTGTCCGACGGGTTTGAGGTGGACGGAAAGACCATTCCGCAGGTCAACGCTTCGGTCTCCCGCAATGCCGAAGGGAAGATCCACATCACACTCTGCAACGTCAATCCCGAAAACGGGGCGGAGGTGGAATGCTTCCTGGACGGTATCGGAGCGGGAAGCAATCTCACGGGCACCGTGTTGACGTCCGACCGGATGAACGCACACAACGATTTCGATCGGCCCGAAGACATCAAGCCCGCGGCGTTCACCGGCTATCGTACCGAGAACGGAAAACTGACGGTGGAGATGCCGTCCAAGTCGGTGGTCTTGCTGACAATCGGCTAAAGACACATCCTTTTACGCACTAAGAGGTGCACAGGGAGGTCTATCCCGATACAGTGATTTCCACAACAGGAACAGAAACAGGCCGCTTCGGATCCAGAGGGTCCAAAGCGGCCTTTCTGCTTGTAATCGAGGCTGTGTCATCAGGGCTTTTGTTCCACCCGCATATCCATATCGATCCACTCCCGGAATTCCTCCGGCAGGCTGTTGAACCGGACACTTCGGGACCCTGTCTGCACGAGATGCTTTTCGATGTCGTTCCACATCCGCACATGTACCGCGCCCCGGTGCTTGTAACAGGGGTCCGGGTCGTTGAAAAATTCGATGCTTTTTTGCAGAATCGCTTTCTCCCGCAAAGGAAGGCCATAGATCCTGCCCTCGTAAAGCACGGAACCGTCGTCATCCGTCAGTGAAACAGACGACGATCCGACTCCGATGTTTCTCCGGTCCGGTTCTTCCATAGACTTGTCCGTTTACTCCTCCAGGGTGGCGACTGACTCGAATTCAGCCACGATCTCATCCGATGGCGGTGCTGTCAGCAAGCTGACCACCACAATGGCCGCACAGGACAGGAGGAAAGCGGGAAGGAGCTCATACACCGCAAACGCGCCTCCGATTTTACTGATGGCTGCTTTCCAGAGCACAACGACCCCGCCACCGGCGACCATGCCGGCGATCGCGCCGGGCAGATTCATCCGTTTCCAGAAAAGGGAGAACAGGATCAGCGGACCAAATGCCGCTCCGAAGCCCGCCCACGCATAGGACACTACACGGAAAATGGAATCGTCACCTGCCAGCGCGACATACATGCCAAACCCGGTGACGGCAGCCAGTGTGAATCGGGCGATCCACATGATCTGCTTGTCATTCGCCTTTTTCCAAAACAGTTCACCAAACAGGTTGCGTGCGACCGCTGAAGACGCGATCAGCATATAGGAGTCGGAAGAACTCATCGAGGCCGCCAGAATCCCGGCGAGGATCAGGCCGGCGATCAAGGGCGGGAAGAAGGAGACCGCCATGTGGATGAACACGGTCTCGGCTTCGCTGGCGGTCGTGAGCAGACCGGGCAGGAGCGCACGCCCGACCATACCGATCGAGACCGCGGTCGCCAGTGACAGAACGCACCAAACGATTGCGATTCTGCGGGACTTGTGAAGCTGCGAAGGCTTGCGGATCGCCATGAAGCGCAGCAGTACCTGCGGCATGCCAAAATACCCCAGTCCCCATGCAAGGCAGGAGACGATGTTGAGGAAGGAGTAGGAAGCACCCGCTCCAAATACCCCTTTGCCGCCGACCACCGCCTGTACGTTTCCAGCGGCGGAAGAAACCGCGTTTCCTACCGCGTCGACCGGTGTGGCGATCCCGAACAGGTCTGCAAAACGGGGAATTTCCCGAAACTGCCCCAATACGGTTGACAAGCCGCCTGCCTGGACGACTCCGATGACCACCACGAGCGACAGCGCGACGATCATCAGCAGTGCCTGGAAGAAATCGGTCATACTCTCAGCGAGGAATCCGCCCAACAATGTATAAGCCAACACGAATATCCCGCCGAGCACCACCATCGTAATGTAGAGGTCCTGGGATCCGAAGACAAAGCTGAACAGTTTTCCGAAGGTCACAAACTGACTGCCGACATAGATTGAAAAGAACACGAGGATGATCACCGAAGCGATCGTCATCAGAATTCTGCGGCTGTCTTTGAACCGGTTACTGAAGAAATCGGGCAGTGTGATCGCATTGCCTGCAATCTGGGAGTACTTGCGCAGTCGGACCGCTACGAGCCGCCAGTTCAAGTAGGTGCCGATCGCCAGTCCGATCGCGGTCCAGACAGCTTCACCGGCACCGGTGAAATAGGCGACCCCCGGGAGTCCCATCAGGAGCCATCCGCTCATGTCCGACGCTTCGGCACTCAATGCGGCAACCCAGGGACCCAGTCCTCGGTCCCCAAGAAAGTATGCTTCGGAACCTTTGTTGCTCTTTTTGGCGTACCAGATGCCGATGCCGATCGCAAACAGCAAGTACGCGGCGATTCCCACAAGAATCTGAACCTGTTGTGAAGTCATGGACAGCTCGCTCCTCTTCTTTTAGCGTTCTGTCCATTTTAGGCGAATGTTGTATAAACATTCAACCTATACGAGTAATGTTTCTCAGTTCTTCCAGTCGGGAGGCCAATTGTTTTTCCGCCCGGATGCGGCTCAGATTGGTTTCTTGCCATGTATGATCGGGATCGGGTTCGATCAACTCCTTGTATCGATCGATCAGTTGGACGGCGACTTCCCTCCGAATGTCGGGATCCGCGGAATCGGTCAGCTCGAACAATGCCGGCACCGCGTCGGAAGACAACTCGTCGAGATAGGTCAGGTCGATCCGGCCAATTTCGGTATGACGGTGGATGTTGGTTCTCGCAATCCAGGCGTCCGGATTCAGATGGTTGAGCAGCATCAGCGACACCACCGCGGCGATCGCGCATGCTTTAAAGAAAGGGAAACCCTTTCGGAATTCTTTGACGACCACGGCCGCAAAAAACACCAGCATCAACAACATGAAGGCTGTGACAAAAAAGCGCAGACGGGAGAGGCCGTATGCCTGGATGTACATCCTCATGCGGAACATCGCGGATCCCCACTGTATCAGCGAAAAGAAGACCAGCAGCAGCGATGCGATCCGGACAATGCGGCCGGAGGATCCGTTCCGGTCGGTCAACTTGACCGCGAGAACAGCCAGTCCGAGGTTGACGACGCTGACGGCCGACAGTTCAAAAAAGCCGTTGCGCGCATACTCTGCATAGGTCATGTGGCCCGGCAGCCGTGCGGAAAAGGCCCCGGTGAGATAGGTCAGCTGTACCAGCGCAAACACCAGATACAAAGCGTTGACGCAGAACAGAAAAGTCGCGAGCACGGTTTTGTCCGCCTGATATCCGGACGGATTCTGTTCGGTGGACGGTGCGATCAGCGGAGGACGGTTGCGTCCGCTGTAAAGAAAGGAAAAGACAAAGGGCAGAAGTAGCAGAGAGACGAGCAACCGGACCGGGACGTCCCGTGTGAAAAAGCCGGACAGCCAATCCCGGAACGCACCAAACAGTTGGGCAAACACGGGATCGGCGGAGGTGAGCAATGCACCTGAGACCAGAAGAACCGGAACGGCGAGTACCAGCCCGAGCAGGATTTTCGCGAACGTAGTGGGCCCGTTGCGACGCGAGATGTCTGCTTCCTCCACATGCCTGCGCGCGAACAATCCAGCCACAGTGCGTCCGAAGCCGCCGAGTCCGTCAAAGGGGCGGACAATGACCGACAACGCGGCTTCCGTCCAGAATCCGGGACGGTCCCAGTCGTGCCGGAAGACGCGGGCGGCAAACAGGTACTGTATCACCAGCAGTCCCATGATCACCGGAAATCCCACCAGTTTGAGGATGAAGTTGTCGTACAGGAAGTAACAAAACGAAAGATCGAGAATCGCCACGATCACAAAGGCCATCAGCGGCAGTCCAGGTCGAATGCCCATATCCGCATGCTCCTGTCCCACGGACCTCCCCAACGCGGACAACCGGGGGCGGGGGAGCCACAGCCAGGAGCAAAACGAACCTTCAGCCACCAGAACCGTCAGGAGAAAGCCAAGTCCCGTTCCTCCTTGGAAAAACAAGAATACGATGGCCAGGCAGAGTGAAAAGGTCGCTCCCAGCAGCAGCACGGACACGGTTTTTGAATGCATAACCTCAATCCTCCTCGTCTCTATGGAACAGTTTAATTAGCTTATTCGGAATCCTGCGGGAC